>JACPFA010000012.1 GCA_016183235.1 Deltaproteobacteria bacterium | reverse complement strand
GATCTCTCGAGTCTTGACCCCTGTCAGAGGGCCAAAGCGCATGCTAAGCGAGTATTGAGGAAGTTTTCCCATAGTTGTAGTGATGCCTGGGAAGCTGCTGCTAACTTAGCTGTGGATGAAGCCTTAGAACAATGCAGTGGAGCAACCGATGATTTTGCAAGATGCGAGATTAACTCTTATGAGAACTATGTTCACGATATATGTGAGGGTAATCCATCAGATTATTCAGATTATGTTGATGGTTTGGCCACCCGAACCACTTGTCGGGTCCTTCGTGGGCAGAGCTAGAAACAATTTTCATCCAGGCATGCTGATGGGATCCATTAGCATGCCTTTTTTTTCACATTGACATCTAAATTAAATTCTTATATTCTTTTTTAAGATTATATGAAGTCTATTTATATTGAAGAAAAAATCCATAGTTCACTCAAACTTCTCGCCTCTTTGGAGAAAAAATCTCTCGCTGAAATTGTAGAGGAGTTTCTTTCATTATCCGTACGCAAACGCTTATCCGACCTACCGGTTGAACTTTTGGAAAGGCTTTCCTTAGAGGGTGGTAGCCTTGACTTTCTGTTGGACAAAAAAGAAGATGTTTATTCTCATCAAGATGGGCTTGAAATAAAGTGACCTTGCTTAACGCCGGAGACATTGTCCTCGTTTCTTTTCCCTTTACGGATCTCTCCCAGATAAAATTAAGACCTGCCTTGATTATTTCTAAAGAAGAAGTCCATCAAAAAGAAGACGATTATACCCTGCTTTTTATTTCTTCGGTCATTCCTCTGCGCATCGAAAAGTATGAAGTGCTTTTTGAAAAAACTCATCCTGATTTTAAAATGAGTGGATTAAAAAAAGATTCTGTTTTTAAAACAAACAAGCTTGCTACGGTCCAAAAAAAACTTATAAAAAGGTATTTGGGAAAGCTGGGGCCCAACATTAAGACCAACGTAGAACAGGCCTTTCATCGAGCCACTTTTTTGTAATAAAAATTTCATTGATGGGGCCCCATTTTTAAGTTGAAGTTAAATGATCTGACAGGTAGACACTCCCATCTAGAGAGGAGTTTTTATGGCCGATGCCTTTATTATTGATGCGGTTCGCACACCACGGGGGAAACGCAAAGGGAGTTTAAGTTTTACCCACCCCATTGATTTAGCTGCAACCCCTATTAAAGAAATTGTCGATCGCAACGACCTTGATCCTGATCAAATCGATGATTTGATTTATGGCTGTGTGACTCAACGGGGCGAACAAGACAATGTGATTGGGCGTGAGGCCGTGTTGGCAGCAGGCCTGCCTGAAGAAGTTCCGGGCTGCACCGTGAATCGCTTTTGCGGCTCGGGGCTAACCGCCTCGAATATGGCCGCCCACGCCGTCATGGCAGGGCAAGCCGATTTGATTATTGGTGGCGGCATCGAGCACATGACTCGTTGTGAAATGAACATCGATTTTAATTCTAACATGGCTAACTCTAAATTGCCCGAACGTTACCCGCATCTTTACAATCAAGGCCAATCCGCCGAGATGATTGTTGAAAAATATGGTTTCACCCGCGATCAACTCGATGAATTTGCGGTGCGGTCTCAACAACTAGCCGCCCTTGCCTGGGAACAAGGCAAATTTAGCAATAGCATTGTTCCGGTCGAAGCCAAAACCCAAGATGGCAAAACTTTTTTATTTGAAAAAGATGAACACCTGAGACCTGGCACCACCAAAGCGGCTCTTGCTGCCCTTAAAACCGTGTTCAAAGAAAACGGCACCATTCATGCCGGCAATTCGAGCGGCATTGTCGATGGTGCAGCGTGTGTATTGTTTGCTTCTGAAAGAAAGATTAAAGAAGTCGGCCTAAAACCACGGGCTCGAGTCGTTGCCACGGTGGAAATTGGTGATGATCCTATCTTCATGCTCTTGGGACCTATCAAAGCTATTCCTAAAGTTTGTGAAAAAGCTGGGCTACGAATTCAAGACATTGATTTATTTGAAATCAACGAAGCCTTTGCCCCAGTACCTCTCTCGGTGATTAAAGAATTAGAAGTCGACCCTAAAAAAATCAACGTTAACGGTGGAGCTATTGCCCTAGGGCATCCTTTAGGCGCTACCGGCGCCATGTTACTTGGCACAGTCCTTGATGAGTTAGAACGCACTAAAAAGCGTTATGGTTTAGTGACGTTATGCATTGGTTTAGGCATGGCCGTAGCCACCATCATTGAGCGAGTTTAAAAAAGTGTATACCTTTAGTATACACTTTTCCTCCCAAACTTAAGTTTCACCTACCACACCGGCACACAATCTCTTTAAACTAGTACCCATACCAGGGGATTTAGGGACTAAACTCAAAAAGAGATTCTTAGTCCCAGAAGGGGTCGTTATGCGTATGCTTCCATTAAACCTCCTGGTGCTTTTCTATCTTTCTATTGGGGTCGCTCAAGCCGAGAGCTTTGATACCCACATAACCCTTGATTTGGCGGCGTCTGGCAAAAAAGTTGAGCGACCCATTATAGGTGGAAACGTCCTTTATAATTATTCGAGCGTGTTGTTCCGCGACGCGGCCTCTTTTTCCCAATGGGGTGGCGGCTCGGTTCGCTACCACATGTATGATGACACGCGTTGGGGCCAGCGTTGGGATACCCAAACCATTGAACCAACCGGGGTGACTAAAAATTATAATCTGGAAAATTTAGAAGAGTGGTCGGGGGCTTGGGTGAAAGAGCTCCAAGGCCAAGGCAAAATGGAAATTGATTATTGGCAAAGTGCCGGGGCGGCCTGGAATCGGCATTCTTTAAAACTTGAAGTGGCAAACGCTGCGGATCGGTCTTCTTTATTAATGCCCAAGTTAGACCAAGACAATGGAACGTTGGCTTTTCAATTTGCATTCAAGATTGATGCTGCAACTTTAGAAGGTTCTTGGTTGTTGCTTCACACCGATGATTCAAGGATTCAACTTTGGGTAGATGATACATTGACCTTAAGACTTACCTCTAAAGTCGACCCTAATTTAAATATCGTTGCCCCCACCCCTTTAACTTTAGGAAAGTGGTATTTGATCACCGTTAATTTAAGCCAAGGTAATTTAGAATTTTGGCTTGGTTCACAATTGCTTGCAGCCCAAAGCACTTCCCTTTCCACGGGCAAATGGGCCAATTGGCATTTAGGTTATATTCCGCAATCCAATGCCAAAGCAGCCACTCTTGCTTATCGCCTCGATGAAGTTCGCGTGCATTCTCAAAAGCTAGGCACCCGCATTCAACCACCTTGGAACAATGCCACCAATCAGGGGCGTTTTGATAAATATTATTCGTTTGATGGCAATCATGCCACGATCGATGACTTTTTAAAATTTGCGCAAATGGCCAAACTCACTCCCGTCATTCAAATTCCGCTAACCCCTGGGCTTGAGTACGGAACGCCTGCACTCCCCGGCACAACGTTTGGTTGGGATACGCCTCAATATTGGGCTGATTTATTAGAATATATGAATGGCACCGCCGATGCCGATTACAAAAATAAACAATTCGATTTTACTCACAATACACCCACTGATAATTGGGCAAACCTGCGCGCCCAACGGGGACATTTCAGACCCTGGAATGTCAAATATATTGAAGTAGGTAACGAGCCCTATTACACCGGGTGGAATCAAAATAACAATTGGGCGGGTTACGCACAAAAATGGGCTCATCAAGCCCTGCTACTTAAAGAAGTTGACCCCAACATCCAATTAGGGCTGCCAGGCCGCAGAGGTTGGGGAACCCAAGATATCTGGAGTGTGGCGATTCCTATTATTCAGGCTGAAAGCCCCATTCCTTACATCGATTTTCTAGCCGTCCATCATTACACGAAGATTTATAACGTTGGGGGCATGAGTTATTCAGAGGCTGACCAACTCCATTGGTATTTAGGCGCCCCAGCGGGTTGGCGCACTTTAAATCGACCCGATGCCGAAGCAGGTCGGCCCGTGTTACGGGAGGTGGAATTGGCCCAGCAAGCCATCGATCAATATTTTGCTGAAGATGAAGTAAAACCTTTTGTGGCTCTTACTGAGTATGGTTTTGAATGGAAACAATACAGTTATTATGATTCCACCAAAAGCCAATGGGTTTATGTTGGCAACACCTTTGCAGATGCCTTTCAAAGAATCAGCGCTTTAGGAGAGATGGCTCGATTAGGTGCCAAGCTGGGTCACACCTTTGTGCTCGATTCCGATCAAAAATTTGTTTACGGCGTCATTGGTGATAACGATGCATCGGTAGTGGGGCGTCTTCTCACCCCCAGTTATTGGGCCTTTACTTATTTTGCCCGAGGCTTAAGCAACCAGGCTTTATATTTAACCCCCGACATTAAAACACGCTATTTGACTTGGGACATGGGGAATAATGTCAAAGTTGAGCATGCAACACCTGATGAGCTATTATCGGGCATTAACAAATGGGGCGAAACTTATACCAACCCTCTCGTTAGTATTTGGCCATTTTTAAATCCCAATAATCTTTTTATAGTGATGGTTAACTACGACCCCGTGCGGAGTAGTTTTGTTTCGATGGAACTACTCAATGCCAGTTCTATTGATAGAAGCACCGGTGTTCGTATCACCAACCCACAAAACGACCCTTTTTCGGGAGACATTGTTGTTAATGGTTTTAACCCCAGCGCTCTTGCGCAAGGCGGGCAACTTGAATTGCCACCGCTTTCTATTTCTTTTGTGAGATTTGTGATGGGGCAGAAATAACGTTGGGATAGATGGAGGCCATATTGGGAATGGGGCTACCGTCGTGGGAACGGAAAACGGAAATTTCGGTTTGATTTGACGACAGTTCTGTAAATTCTAACCTGGAAAACAGAAGGGATTCTAGGGTGTCAACATGATCCGATAGAGGTAGAAATATCCAATTGAGAATGCATGGTTCTGCTGTAGCAAGGCTTCTGCTCCAGATATAATCAGCAAATTGAGGGCTGTTGGTTGCCCCACCTATTTGACCTGTTACAATGAGGGTTTTTTCAGGGTGTCTAGCTACTAATTTTTTAAAATTTTGCATAAAATCTCGTTTTTATTCTTTAAACCACCATAATTTGTATCCTTAATTCACCTTTGCGTAATTTCTCATCCCCTCTCCCTTGAGGGGAGAGGGCCAGGGTGAGGGTGAGCTTTGTCACTC
>JACPFA010000011.1 GCA_016183235.1 Deltaproteobacteria bacterium | reverse complement strand
GCCTCAATCTTCCCCTGCCAATGCCGCTCCCTCGCCTCACGCTTATTGATGTCTGCCATTCATCACCTCCTGGTTATGGCAGATCTTTTATATCATTTCCTTACCGCTTGTAAGATGGACTTGCTTGATCGCTTACTTTGTCCCGACTTTTGAGCAATCGCGCAAAGAGGAAAGAATGAATCTGTCTTTCCAGAGTAGGAACACTCCAACCCTCTTTTTCAGCTTCAATCTCATAAAACAGACGTTCGTTTCTATTCTCAACTTTGGTCAAAGTTCGATAATGCGACCAGCTCAGCCGAGAAGAAAAACTTTTGATCAAATCACCATTTTTAATGGCAAGACTCATGTCATCCAAAACTCCACAAGCCTTGTGGAGTTTTTTATCGGGATTGAATTCTCCACAAGGCTTGTGGAGAATCTCAGGAGAACGATCTGCGAAGACAAGGTAGAACTGTCTAAAGTACCACAGATTGGTGGTAGAGAATCCTTTTCCATATTTTTGGATTAATTTATCTGAAAGGTCATGAACAAGCTTTCTGCCATATTTTGCACGTTCTTTCCCACCTTGCAGTTCTTGCACAATTTCCTGTCCAATGAACCAATAGGCAACGACCATGTTGCTGTTTACCGATCGAACCACATTAGCCCTGGCCTGCTCTAAGATGGAGACTACTCGTTGAAACAAGTTGTCTGAGGAGAGGTGAATTTTAACAAGTGTCTTTTGGGTTTTATTCATACACCCAAATCAAAGCAATTTTTATGCCAACAAAGATTTTAGAGAATTCAACTAGATAGAAAAAATTAAGACCCGAGAAATGGTCTTATTTTAGGACAATAAGAATGAAATCCAGAATTTTGTCTGAAGTCTTAATTACTCCAAGAGAAATCCGACTTCTTGGAGAATATCAAGACAAATGAAATATAAAATCTCATTTCGAATTTGAATGGGACCATGGGAAGGAAGTAGTATGAAGAAATCTTACGCAAAATCTCTAAAGGAGTATAAAGAACCGGTTCAATTAGATGCCGCCAAGATTCTTGAGGCGATGAAAAGATATAAAAATGCTCGCAAAAAGCCAACTAGTGTTGCCTTGGACGATTCTACTATCTCTGAGCTAAAACGAACTGCTGAAAAACAAGGTATTCCGTATCAAGTGTTAATCCGTGTTTTTATTTTGGACGGGTTAGAACGGCTTAAGAAAGCCGCCTGAAAACCAGGCTGTTGGTTGGATGATTTCGACGCAGGCGGTTTTTGGAAACACATTGTGGAACTAGAAGGCCAACAAGGTGATTCATGAAAAAAAATTAACAAAAAAGATTTTGTTTCGGCCCGAGATCCGGTGTCTATCGCACCAGGTGAAATGCTGGCCGCACTTCGCAATTTACAGGGGCTCACTCAAAACGGGTTGGCTAAAGAAACAGGAATGACTCAAGCCAATATTTCCAGCATGGAATCCGGGCGGCAACAAATTGGTAGAAATCGCGCGCTTGTACTAGCCAAAGCACTCAAAGTCCACCCTGCTGTTATCATGTTTCCTAATTACAAAGTGGTTGATAAAGCAGCCTAACACCCACACTCCCCTTTAAGGCCTGTCCATCGATAGGTCTGGCCTTCGATGGTTAGAATCATCCTAACGACATATCCTGTTACTTCGCAACTCTCATCCCTTGGGCTACATACAAATGTTGTTTTGCGATTCAATTCTAGGCGAATGGGGCCGCTTTCATAGACATTTGAAAATCGAGCGCCAAGTCTTGGCTTTGCGGATGTCTCCGTAGAAGATACCCACTTGAGCTCATAGCGCTTCCCCGCAATCTTGATAATGGCGGAGCTCTTCTCTTCAATATCACTCGCCACCAGAAAATGGCCCTTTGCATCCCCGACTATACACCCACACCCGGAGGGAAAATCTTTGTCGAGCTCGAGCCGATCTAATATGGGTGATTCTGCCCAACACGGCATTGCGAATAACAACACCACCCAGAATGCAGAATAGAATACCCATGACGGATGAAACAAAAAATAAAATAATTTTATCATATTAATTTTCCTCCGTCATAAAATTTAATAACACTCTCTTCATAGGCTATTTTAGAAACTAAAATAAGGTTCTGAGTTATTTTACAATAAAGAACACCCATGACGAAGGAATAAAAAATTAATCTAAAAACTAAACCCTGATGAATTCGACCTTGCAAGCTTTTATAGTATAGTGTACTATATTGTTGTACATGGCTCAGTTTGAATTCATACTCTGGCTGGTTTAAAGAAAATTTATGCCAACTTACGTAAAGCGATTGAAAATGTATGATAAAATTGATTTTGATCCCAAAGAAATCATTGCCGGCATGAGCCGTTTGAAAGGCAGCCGTCGCAAACCAACCAGTGTTGCACTTGAGAAAGATCTACTTGATGAGCTAAAGTCACTCGCCAACAAGCGAGGCGTCCCCTATCAAGTCCTCATGCGTCTTTTGATAGCAGATGGCATTAAACGTCTGAAAGCTGCCTAGTTCTCATGTTCACTAATCGAAGGAAATGCAAAATTAAATAATTTCTACAAGTTAATTTTCCTCCGTCATAAAATTTTTACACCAATAAGAACTGAAGAAAATTAAAGAGGTACCCAATAACTATAATGGCCGCTGTCGTCACACCAAAGAAGATTGTGATCAATTGTAATTTCATCGCACGCCTGAGCATGATGGCTTCGGACAAACTCAGCGCGGCAATGGCCATCATAAACGCCAGTGCAGTGCCAAGCGGTATGCCTTTCTGAAATAAAACCACAGCTATGGGGACAATGGCTGCACAACTGCCATACATCGGCACACCAAGAATCGTGGCAATCGGGACCGAAAAAGCCCCGGTTTTATTGATGATCGATTGAATCGCTTCTTGTGGCACATAATTGTGAATGAAGGCACCAACCCCAACCCCGACAAGAACCCATAACCATATTTTTTTAACGATAGAAATCGCTTCGCCATATCCAAACTTGAGTCGGCTTGTCATGTTGGGATACACCTCCCTGTAATTAGACCCATTACTTTGTGTGATAAAATCAGTGACCAGATAGCGATCAAGTTTCATGCGACCCAATATTATTCCCGAGAGAATGCCAATCCCCAAACCGCTCAACACATAGAGTGTTGTGATTTTCCAACCAAACAGACCCAACATGATCACCACCAGGTATTCATTAATCAGTGGGGATGTGATCAGAAATGAAAATGTTATGCCCAATGGGACACCGGCCTCCAGAAACCCGAAGAAAAGCGGTATCGATGAACAGGAACAAAATGGTGTTACCGCACCAAAGAGAGATGCAAATACGTTACCAAGACCCCCTTTTCGAGACATCCAACGTTTTATCTTGTGCTGTGGCAAATAGGTTCTGATAAAGCCGATCATCGCGATCAAAAAGAAGAGTAGCAGCATAATCTTGATTGAATCATAAACAAAAAAATTTACTGCTCCTCCTATGTGCGTATCGGGGCCAAGACGCATCACATCATATGTCAGCCAATCGGCAAATTTTAACAGCAAGAGGAGCCTCCTTTTTTATTGCCTGTGCAGCATGATGTTTTTTTGGCTTTATCTTCGAGCTTTTTGTCGAGTTGATCGACAATTTTTGCGATGAATCCTTTTTTTGCTTTGTTCAGTGATTCTGGCAAGGTGTCCACAAACGCTTTGATTTCATCTCGAACCTTTCGGTAGCAATTCAGCTGATCCTCTTCAGAAGCACCCCGATCTGCCATGGCTTTTGCCAATCGTGGTGGATCGTCAAACGGGTGGTGTATCTTCGTAGCCTTTCCAGGAAATACCGGGCAGGTTTCATGGGCATGAGAGCAAACCGTAATGACGTAATCAAAAGGGATGCCCAGCACATGATCCACATGTTTTGACTGGTGATGGGATATATCTATACCCACCTCCTTCATGACTAAAACGGCACGGGAATCGAGCCCGTGGGGGTTTATGCCAGCGGAATACGCATTGATGCTGTCGGCTTTCATATGTCGAACCCAACCTTCAGCCATCTGGCTTCGGCACGAATTCCCTGTACACAAAAACAATATGTTCAATTTTTCCATAGTGGGTTTCTCCTTTAGAGATTTTTCACCAACATTTTAAATTGGCGTAATGAGATGGGTTCAAGACAATAACACGTAGACGGCCCTCTAATTTCACCGCGAATCAGCCCCACCTTTTTCAATACCTTGAGGTGCTGAGACACCGTTGCCTGCGACAACGGCAACTGATCAACAAGGTCCCCGCAAATGCAGCCCTTAGTTTTTTTTAGAATAGTAAGGATTTCAAGACGGATGGGATGCCCCAATGCCTTGGCAATTCGGGCCAAGTTCTCCTGATCTTGGCCTGGATTTACATTACGCCGAATGCGCTTGTTATTTTCAGGACAACACTCTTTTTCTTTTTTTGACATCGGCCTACTTTATCGTAAAATTACGATAAAGGAAAGCTATTTTTTGGGTGAAAATATCTATGACTGAGAAAATAAAAAGTAAAATAAGGATAAAAATTGTTTATCCCCTTTAAGGGATTTTCTGAATGCCTCCGACCGACGCGAACGTGACCGATTGGAATTCATGAGGGCACAGCTTGTTTTTTTTCTGCTGGGGGCCATCGGAGATAAAAAACATTGTCATCTCGGGCAAATCCAAAAACGACATTGGGAACAAACAGCCAAAACAGTGGCCTTTCCAACCCAAAACCTTGAACATTTGTTGGAAGACTTGCAAGAACGGGGGCGGCATCTGGAGGATGCGGTCAGCGACTTTAATAAGCTTTTGCCGGCACAGCTCATCACGACCACTCTCGCACAGATTAAAAAACAACTCTCAAAACTCCTCCAATAAGTTAATGCGGAGGGGGATAAAATCGACAAACTTGATCCTGATAGTTAATGAATCCACCTTGAGATTGTTGTTTTGCTATGTCCAAACATGAGCTTAGACAATCAGAGGGGTTAGTAGCGGTTGTGCAGTCATAAAAACAAGAACCGTCATTGTAGCGATATCGTGAATCAGTAGTGTCGTAGCGAAGACAAGAAGGGGTAGCTTCCGCAAGTGACGTGCCAGCAGCCAATGCCTGGCACTGCCAAGCGTTGGTACAGGGGAGCCTTGCACCGCAGGCAAGATCCCCTGCACAATCGGAATCATTACAGTCTGTGGTTCCATCAAAATCGTTATCACTTCCATCGGTGCATTCTCCGGTTTCATAAAGGGTCTCGGCAACGCAACAGTTGCTCACGCAACTCACATTGCTTGTCGTAAATGGGTCGGTGAGATCGGTATCAGCAAACACCTGACAGGCAAAATCACTGGTGCAGGAGATTGTGCCCGAACCACAAGGACCTACTTGGCAATAGGGGTCAGCTGAACAATCGGAGTCATTGCAATCGGTATTGCCATCAAAGTCGTTGTCTTCACTGTCGGAGCATCGCCCGGTTTCGGAAACAACACAGCAACCACTCACACAGGCAACATTGTCTGTATTGAACGCATCATTGGAATTATTGTCTGCAAAAAGTTGACAAGCAAAGTCGCTGGCGCATGAAACCGTTGCGGTGTTGCACGATTCTCCGGATTGCTGACTGCACAGATCATCCAGATCATCCAACTCCGCCACTTCATTATTAATACATGCGCTGCCACTCTGAGAGTCTCCGCTGGTCCCCGTGCTCCATATTGCTGAAAACCCAACCGTATCCGTAGAACTATCTTCATGAGTCGTAACTAACCCCGAACATTCACTTTCAGTTCCAAACGTGGCGGTCAGAGTTTCAGAGGAAGTGCATCCACTGAAGCTATATTCAACGGTACCCTGAATGCTGCCCGTAAGCGTCAAACTCTCGCCGCATTCTTCAATAACACATTGGTCGAAAGTTATGGTGATGTTGCCGCTGATGCTTGAAGATGAACCGCTATCTCCATTCGTCGTTTGACAGCTCTGTTCGGTCCTGTCAGAACTAAAAACCGTCGTGATGGTCCCGGAAGCTTCACCATCAACAGTACAATTGCAGGTTATGGTAAAGCCTGTTGTCGACCCGGTGTTGATGCTTTCTACGCAATCGCTGACACTTGTCGAGGTAGAGATGTTTTCGGCTGATAGCGAAGAATTCAATTCATTGGGATGAACTGCAGACGATAGAAGAGAGGTTTCAATCGCCTTCACCGCTGCCGTAACTGAACCCTGGCCCGAGGAGACGGTTGTACTTGTGTTATTACTTCCCCCGCCGCCACATCCCTCAATGCCACTTCCAAGCAATGCGAGAGATAGACTGAAGCCCCATACAATTGTTAATATTTTCATATAGTTAGGTTATCATCGTGCCATTTTCACAGCACTCTCTAAGTACCCCCGCTTTTTTAATTGTACTGCGTTTTAAAAATTATTTTCAACGCAAAAAGCGGAGGGGGAAGTGTTTAAGCCAAATAGGCAATAAGTCGCGCCAAACCGTAAGTGAGGGCAGCAATTAAAGCAGATGCCGGAATGGTGATAACCCACGCCCACACAATGCGAGAAGCGACTGACCAATGCACGGCCCCCAAACCGTGAGTAGCACCTACCCCCATAATGGCGCCCGTAATCGTGTGAGTTGTCGAAACTGGCACGCCCAATACCGTGGCCCCAAACAATGACAAAGCCGCTGAAGTTTCTGCGCAAAAGCCTCCAGAAGGCTTCAACTCTGTGATGCGCACACTCATGGTCTTGATGATACGCCAACCACCCAGCATGGTCCCTATGGCCATTGAAAAGTAGCAAAAGAAAATAACCCAAAAAGGTACATAGAAAACTGGCCCTAGGTAACCCGCGGTAAATAACAACATTGCAATGATACCCATGGTTTTCTGGGCATCGTTGCCACCATGCCCCAAACTATAAAGTGCCGCCGACAAAAGTTGAAGCCGTCGAAAATATTTATCCACACGCGTAGGCTTAGAACGTGCGAACAAGATATTGACTAGGGCACCCAACACAAACCCCAAGAGCATTCCGACTAAGGGAGAAATAAGAATAAAAATGCCAACCTTGATAATGCCGCCCCACACCAACACAGAAAATGTTTGTGTCTTGGCTAATGCGGCCCCAACTAGGCCACCAATGAGTGCATGAGAGGAAGAGGTGGGAAGCCCCCAATACCAAGTCACCAGATCCCAAATGATGGCACCCATCAGCGCCCCAAAAACTACCCACATGTCAACGATGTGTGGGTCTACGATGCCTTTACCTACGGTTGCGGCTACGTGCAAACCAAATACAAATGCGGCTGCAAAATTAAAAAAGGCTGCCCAGATGACTGCCTGTTTGGGCGAAAGAACTCGCGTCCCCACAATAGTGGCCACCGAGTTGGCCGCATCGTGAAAACCATTGATGAAGTCAAAACCCAAGGCTAGAATTACAAGCGTAATTATGAGAAACAATTGAAGTGTCATTTATGCGTGCTTGAGAATAATCCCTTCAATAATATTAGCTACATTTTTGCATTGATCCGTAGCTGCTTCTAATTTTTCACCCAACTCTTTGAGTTTAATAAGCTGGAATGCATCTAAACCATTACTAAAAATGAGTTCAATCGCAGCATTCAAGACAACATCCGCTTTTTTCTCTAACGATTTAATCTGAATGCAATGTTTAAGCACATCATGAAATCTTTTGGGATGACTTAGGTCTTTAACCGCTAAAGCCACCTCATCGGCTGAAGCCGAAACCAGGTCTGCCAACTCTACCAACTCACTAGGAATGGCATCAACATCATAACGGGTAAGGCGATTACCAATATGATAAACATTGTCTAGGATATCATCCATCCGGACAATGAGATTGTGCATGTCGGACCGATCAAAGGGGGTAAGAAAGGTTTCACGCACTAAATTAATGGTTTCGTGAGTAACGCGATCACCTTTATGTTCACAATCTTTAAGCTCTTTGAGCAGATCGACTCTTCGCTCTTTTTCCGCAATCATCTGACACAACAATCTGGAACCTGCCGAAATATTAGCAGCCAGTTGGTCAAAGTGGATGAAAAAATCATGAGTCTTGGGGAAGAGCCTTAAACCAGAAATGATTTGGCGTAAGCTTCTAAGAGGGGGTTTGGAAATTGCAATATCTTCTTGATTGGTCATAAATCACCTCGCCCGCCTTATGCCACTAGATGAATCAAAGGCAAAGAAGAAAAAGAGAGGAATGAAAAAAGATTACATTCTTGGCTTGGCTATCTACCGTCAATCGATTATGAACAGTACCTTGCTGGACTTTCTCGCAAACACTTTTGTTGCCCATATTCATCTTCCCACCCGCGTGGCCCTCTTTTCCCTCTTTTTGATTATTATTGGTCTTTTGTTCGTTTCATCACGAAATTTTCTTGTTTTGCTTGGCTCAGCCGGCTTGCTGATGTTCATCACCTCTCCGCTCTACATAGGCCTTTTTGTGGGTGTCACCTCGCTGCTTTACCTGATTTTTCGAAGGCTTGAAGAAAGCCCTCATCGCAAAGGCCTAAGCTACCTTTTGGCAGCGTTCTTCGTGTTCATCCATTTTGCCGCGATGAATTTTGAATTGCTTCACTCGCCCTGGACAGGGCCTACGATCCACAAATTTGGCATTGCCTATTCGCTGATTCGCCTGCTTATGGTGGTAGTTGATGTGGGGAATGGCAAAAAAATCCCACTAAAATTTTTTGATTATTTAACCTACCTTTTTTTCTACCCCACTTTTTTTCAGGGTCCCATTGAGAGAATAGAAGAATTTAAACCAAACCTGGCACTTTCATCCCCTCTTCCAACAAAACCATGGGCCCAAATTTTTTTGCGAATCCTTGGGGCGTTTTTAAAAAGTTGGGTCGCCCTTTATTTTTTCACCCTCGATTGGAAAAATTATTTTGATTACCCCCAGCAATACTCTTATTTATATTTACTTTGGGGCATGTATGCCCGCGCGATCAGTTTTTATCTTTTTGCCTCTATGGCCAACGATTTCGCAATCAGCTTCTCAAGTTTAGGCGGCTTTCACCTTGAGGAAAATTATAACTATCCTTATTTCAAACGAAATCTCGCAGAGTTCTGGCGCTCTTGGCACATGACCTTCACCCGTTTTTTAAGAGACTACGTTTATATCCCACTGGGGGGAAGCAAGCGTCATGTTTATTTCAACTATCTGGTTGTTTTTATGGCGATTGCCTTGTGGCATGTGCCTAGCCTTGCCTTTGTCATTTGGGGTTTGTGGCATGGATTGGGGATGTGTTTTTTAAGGCTCTGGAAAAATTTTTGGAGAAAGATCGAAACAAAAGACTCCGGTTACTTAAGAAGCCTGCAACTTTGGATGAGGGCACGGCCCCGTTTCACTTATAGCCTCTCGACTCTCTTCACCTTTCACTTTGTCGCCTTAAGCTGGCTGCCCTTTTGGGGTGGCCACCCCCAGGGCTTGAGCATGATTTTAAGGATTTTGACCGGCAACCAATGGAGCTTGTTTTTATGGGAAATAAAAAATTAACCGATTTCAAGAGAAAAAATCAGAAATTCGTTTTGTTGCAGACAGGCTCACTCCTGCTTTTTTTGCAAACTTTTTCCATGACACCACAGCCGATCGAACCTCCTCCAAAATGGTTTTCATGATGGTTTGAGAAAGCCCCGCCTTTTTACCCAATTCGAAAAAATGTTTCGCTTGGGGATTTTTGCCTTCACCCGCAATCGTCATTTGGTGCTCACCCCCCGGCCCCAAACTGAAGGTTAAGTCATAGGCCGGGGAAAGACTCCAGTCCCCGGTTTCAAAATCCATAAGAAAGGCAAAATTTTTGACATGGTCATCCCGATTATGAGCCAGCCCATTAAAGACCATACGACGAAAAGCTTGCTGCACATCCTTTTGATTTTTTGTAAGAAGCGTTGTTGCCCGAAGCAGATCGGCATAGTCACAGGAGGGAATGCGAAAATTGGAATGAACCAAATTGCCAAACGTGTGCACGTGATACCGATCGTTTTTGCTTCGATCAAAGCGTTTGATTCCAAAAAAAGAGGCGACCTTTGTTTTAAAAAGTTTTGTTTCCGGCATCGTGATGCCTGCCGCCCGCGCCATCAGGGAATAGGCGTATTCTATCGTCCCCGCATCCGGCAGATCTTCTTTGGCACAAAACTTGATGATCCAAGGATCAAAACCTTCTGGCAAATCTTGCGCACCCGAAACAATTTTATCCCCTTGAATACCAACCACAACTTTGGGTCTAGCTCCCGCCGGGCTTCCCCCGGCCTGCAATAATTGGGGCAGAACTTCTCTTGCCCTCCCTGCTAGCAGCGCCTGTGCGTGTGTTGCCAGTATTGATAAATCAAAAGGACCTGCTTTTTGCTCCACCTTTTCAGATGGCGGATGATAGGTCAATGCGCCCATAGTACGCATACCCAACCAAGCCAAACGATCCAGAGGGGAAGCAGCCAGCCTCAACTTTTGAAAGTGACGATTCATTAATAACAAACCCCAACCGTCGGGCAGGGAGTCTTCAAAAAGCCCCGGCAAAGGGCCAAAGGATAAATCCTTGTGTTCAAACAAATTTGGTTCAAAGGGTAATCGGAAGGGAGAAAGATTGAACCCCCGGCTTAACCACTCGGGGGCATATTCAAAAAAAATGCGCCCACTTTCTTCCGCCAGGGTTCCAACTTCAAACGACTCTTTTGGAGTACGGGTGAAACGGACTTGGATTTTTTTCATTCTCTTCCCCTTTTGGGAAAGGCCGCTTCCCTTTCCAGTTCAGCCAGACTATTGGCGGAGGGACGTTCGGCCAGCCTGTTGAATTCATCTAAACACCCTAAGGCATGGGCAAGCCGCAATAAAGAAGCAAGAGAAACTTCACCCGAACTTTCAAACCGCTTTAGAGAACCAAGCGTGACCCCCGACCGAGCAGCCAAGGTCATCTGCTTCCAGCCTTTTCGCAGACGAAACCCCTTGAATCGCTTGGCGATAGATTGCTTAACTTCCTCGGGTGTTTGCAACGACAAGGCCCCTGAAACCATATTAACAAACTATCATGAATGTAAATAAAGGACAATATATTATATATAAATTGATAATTTTATAATTATAGATAATATAATATCTATTATGTCTGACCGGCAATCAATACAGCTTATTTTTATGGGAAATACTATCCTCTCAAAAGGATAAACTTGACTTATCCTTTAAAAAGGATAAAAATTATTTATCCCTTATAAGGGCTAGAAAGGGCTGTCATGACAAAACATTCCAAAACCCATGCACTGGAACCGGTGGTGCGCAATTCGGCTCAGTTGGGGACAGCCTTGCTCCGCTTTCGCAAACAGGCAAAATGGACCCAGCAACAGGCAGGCCTGAAGTCTGGCATCAAACAATCCATCGTATCGCTAATCGAATCAGGGGCACCCGGCACCCAACTCGGCACGCTCTTTAAGCTCACAGCCGGTCTCGATCTAGAACTTGTTTTGAGAAATCGAAAAAAAACCATGCCTTAAAATAAGGAGCTTTGATGGGACGAAAAAGAAAACAGCTTCGTCTTCAGGTGTTACTGAATGGTCAACAAGTTGGCACGCTGACACGAAGCGCTTCCGGGAATGTGGCCTTTGCCTATACCGACAAGTGGTTACAAACAACCGGATCCTTGCCTGTCTCACAATCAATGCCTCTGCGGGAATCACCTTATCAAGGTGCAACCGTCGAGGCTTATTTTGACAACCTGCTCCCCGACAATGATGAGATTCGCCGCAGATTGGCAGAACGAATGGCAACCAATAGCAACAAGGCGGTTGATCTGTTAGCAGCCGTGGGACGTGATTGTATTGGTGCACTGCAATTCATCCCTGAAGGCGAGCCGGTGTCGCCGCCAGGGCCTATTCAGGGCGAGGTACTTTCCGAACAGGAGATCGGCGACCTGCTACGCCACCTAAAAACCGCTCCGTTGGGGCTCGACCGCGAGAAAGAATTTCGAATTTCTATCGCCGGGGTTCAGGAAAAAACTGCTCTTTTGTACTGGAAGGGGCGCTGGCACCGGCCCAAAGGAAGTACACCAACGACCCATATTCTAAAGCCGGCTATGGGCAAACTGTCGAATGGAATCGATATGAGCGCGAGCGTTCAAAACGAATGGTTATGCCTGAAGTTGGCTGAACATTTTGGTCTTAGGGTTGCAAAAGTAGATATAAAAAATTTTGGCGGCATCAATTGCCTTGTCGTTGAGCGTTTCGACCGACTTTGGTCCCAAAATAAGAAAGACATTTCCCGCATACCCCAGGAAGACCTGTGTCAGGCCTTGGGCATTCCTTGGGCACAAAAGTATGAATCGGATGGGGGGCCGGGGATCGCACAGATTATGAGTTTCCTCAACGCCTCCGACCAGCGTGAACGGGATCGCTCAGAATTTATGCGGGCACAACTGGTTTTTTTTCTGCTGGGGGCCATTGACGGACACGCCAAAAATTTCAGCATCAACTTGCTATCAACCGGTTTTTATCTCACACCGATTTACGATGTCGTGACAGTATGGCCTGCCCTGGTAGCGCGACAGATCGAACCAAAACAAGCCAAACAGGCCATGGCCATCGGAAACAGAAAACATTATCACCTCGGGCAGATCCAAAGACGACATTGGGAACAGACAGCCAAAGCGACGGGTTTTCCAGCACGAGACCTTGAGCATTTGTTGGAAGAATTGCGAGAGCGGGGGCAGCTCATGGAGGCTGTAGTCCACAACTTCAACAAGTTTGTGCCGGCACAGCTCATTACAACCGTTCTAATACAAATTAAAAAACAACTCTCAAAACTCTTCTAGTAAAAATCTGCTTTAAATAATTTCAATGAGTTAATTTTCCTCCGTCATAAAATTTCCCTAGTTTTGAATACACGAATAGTGTGCTCTTCATGGGCAGCAATGACAATAGTGCGTGCTTCGCCAAGTTCATCTTTTTTTAATCGAATAAAAATAGCTGGTTTGCCATTGGCTCCACCATATAGGTTGTAGTCTACGTTTTCTACGACCCCCCAATCTAATTGTGCGGTTCTACTGCCTGAAATATCATCTTGCCTTACTAATACCTCTCGATCTCTCATCAGCCCATTAAGAAAACGCGTTTCTTGCCTTGCTTCATTGTGATAGTGCCGAGGTTCAGCTTTTATGTCGTCTACCAATCTTCCAGCTGCCATATTTTGTGCGGAGACAGCACCGAAAAGCTCGTCTGCCTCGCGACGAGGAACACCTGTGGAAAACCTTTGCGTTCGATAAGCCTGAACCAAATGGGGTGACTCTCGTGCCGGTAGCAGATTGGCGCCTAGGGTTGAAAGTCGAACAGTTTCCGCATGCCGGCCATCCATAGTCTGTACCATAATTGTTCCACCAGAACGGTCATGGTACCCCCCATACCCTACCGAAACTTTCGGTTTAGAGGTATAGAGCCAAACAAACGCCCTTTCGTCATGCCCGGAACATATCGTTCTTCGCCAAATTGACGAGCGTATTCCGTAACGTTATTTTGCTCTATTTCTCCCCTTGATCTTGTTACGATACCCCAATCACCTAAACACGGTTCACCGATAACTAAATTTATTCCACAGCCCATACCAGTGCCTACTGTCCCACCTATAGCCACTGCAGTACCCACGAGTGCTGCGCCAGCTGCACCCCCTTCTGCTAGAAGTGTGCCTACGCTTGTAGTACCAATTTCATAAGCAACAACAGCACTGGAAGTGGTTACAGTTGCGGCAACTGCTGTTTCTTTTCCCCTTCGAGCAATAATGGATCGTGTCCAATCTCTGATATTTAGCAATCTATTAAAAAAAGAACTCTCCCAGTATTTATCGTAAACAGATCTTGCAGTTTGAGCTTTCTTTAATAACTCCTCTATTGTTTCAACAGACTGGCTAAATTCTTAAGATGCCGCACCTAGTCTATTTCTAATACCTGGCAGGGCTTGTTCTACAATGTAAGTTGCCAAATTATCCTTTGAGTAGGGGCTTATTCCACGAACTGCTCGAGATGCGCGGGTTAAATATTGAGTAGCCTCTCGAAAAAGCACCTCTACTTCTTCTACGGTGGACCTTTCAACCATGTATTTTATGAACCTGTCTCGAAAATCACGGGTTTTACTGGATGATTCAAGAGAGTCAAACAAAGCCCGAAGGGCATTGGCAACTCTACCTGTACCACCCTCCACAAGAAGTTTATTGACTTCGTATCCAAGACCAGTAGCTTCATGTCTTGCAGTATCAATCAAACCTTTAAGGAAATCAGCCATTTGGTTCTCCTTTAAAAAACCCTGCCCCTTAATTAGTTTTTTCGGGAAAAATAGAAATTTGGTTCCTAGAAACTAGAAACTTCGTATACATTCTGTATACATTCCTACACAAACGCACACCTTATGGATGGTCCATTGACAAAGGGTTCAGGCTTTGTTACGGAAGGGGCCCTTAAATGTTACAGAGGATTTATGGCTGACGCAAAAGCAGTTAAACGCAAGTTGCCCAAAGGGCGACACACTTCGCAAATTAAAAGGCAACGGCAAAACCTAAAACAACAAGCCCGTAACCTCACGGTTCGTTCGCAGGTAAAAACTTTTATTAAAAAGGTTGTGCATAGCATTGAACAAAAAGATAAGGCCCAGGCCACCGCAGCTTTTCAAAGTGCCAGCCGTATCATTCAAAAGGCTGTCACCAAGGGCATACTCCACAAAAATAATGCTGCCCGTAAGATTAGCCGCTTAGCTAAGAAATTAGCCAAACTCGCCGCTTAACAAACCCAACTCCTTACTAAGGACTTCATAAGTTTCTACACATCTTGCTTCAGCTTATGGCCTACGACTTCGTCCGATTTCACAAAAAGTCCTCGATGTAGCACTTTGGCTACACCTCCGGGCTTTTTGCTCATCGTCCTTGTCTCGGCTCATAATCTTGTGCAATATGTGTAGAAACTTATGAACTCCTTAGTAAGCACTCAAGAGCGTGGAGAAATCGATAATGTTAGAAAAAAAATCGCTCTCCAAAACGGAATCATCAACTCCATTGACATGAATGAGAACAGGCCGAACGGAAAAGCCGCGCGGAATTTGTAATCTTCTTATTTTGTCTTCGACTTGACGAACGACTTCCTTCTGTACGGGCCGGCCGTGAAACTTAATCTCACAAAGATAAAGTGTATTGAACTTCGTTTGGATCAAAAAATCAATTTGGCACCCCTCTCTTGCCCCCGCTTTTGTTTGAAAATAAGGGTCAGACCACAAAACCTCATGCGAGGCAATGCCAAGACGTTTAAAAAGAAGAGGCCTGTTTTTTCGCCCAAGCACTAGATTTTCAAACTGCAATCCCATAATGGAAAGCCAGGAAGAGGGCAACTCTCCTGCCGCGCCGCGAAGAATTTTCTTTTTTGCAGGCTCGATGTATTTCAAATAAAATCTAACGTAATTATCACTGAGTCGATAACGACTCAGTTTGGAAGGAGATGCGGTCTTAATGTCCCATGTATAATCCCGCGTGATAAAACCAGTTTTGCATAGATCATCCAGGCAGTGACTGATATCTCCTCCCTTTTTTCGTCCAAGAACCTTTGCGATGACTTCAATGGATGCTTTTTTTTCGCACAGAAGCCCAACGATTTTTTTGTATTTATCGCTTCTTTTAGAGAATAAGTCTGAAAATATTTGTTCAAATTCGTTAAACAAGAACCCTTCTGGCCGAAAACAAAGATGCTTGATATTTTCTTCAGCAGTTTTTTGCGGTTGGATTTCTTCCAAGTAACGTGGAACACCCCCCGTGATGTTCAAAATTTTCAATTTTTCATAAGCCGAAACCAGGAGTTTTTGTTTGAACCAAAATTGATTGCATTCTGGCAAAGAAAGTTCTTCGAGAGTAAGGATGTAAGAAATCCGCCCGACAAAACCTGAGCTACTTAAGATGTTTTTTTCAATCCATGTCGATTGCGACCCTGACAAAATCAAAATAAGCTTCTGATTTTTTTTGAAGTCGTTATCCCAGACAGTTTTTAATTTCCCCAAAAAAGTGGGGTCTTTCATCCCCATCCATGAGATTTCATCGAAAACGACAAGGATCCTTCCGGCATGACATTTTTGCGCAACAGCCTCAAAAAGATCTCCCCAGTCCTGACTGCCGAGAGAAGGAATGCGATAGTGGTGCATTTTTCTTTGGAATTCATCTCTCTGGTGTTGTGCCATTATTCCTTTTGTCGGTGGAAGACCGGAAAAAAAGAAGGCCTGTTGAAAAAAACGCGAAAACTCCTCTCCCAGACGGCTTTTACCAATACGACGCCTTCCTTTGATCACGGCAAGGCTGGCGCTCCTTTTTTCCATAAGGGCCCGAAGCCCCTCCATCTCTTCTTTTCTGCCGACAAAATGGGTCATTTTTATTCCACACCAAATCCATAAATTCTTTTTTGGTGTAGGTTTATGATTACCCAAAAAGCCACACTAAATCAAGTTTTTTGTTTTTAGTGAGAAAAATGACAAAACCTGAAACAAATAGAGATTGCTTCGCCATCATGGATCCTCAGGTCTTGGCCCGGGATGACGTGGACCGCAATGACAGGGAAATTAATTAGATAGGCTCTTGAGTTCAAGGCGAAATCGCCGCTCCCCTTCTCGTTCACTTTTTAAGATTTGATCTAAACGTTGTAATTTTGTAATCACGCTTGGTTGTAAGCGCGCCCCTAATTGCTGCAGCTGTTGTTGGTAGCGGCTTAACGCTGCATGAGGCATGGGGAAAAACCGCTGCACTTCACTTGCCCCTTCTTTTTTCAAAAATAATAAAATATTAAAATGCCTCAGTAACAGGCTTAAAATTTTTACATAGGCTTCGCCACTGGCGACTAAGGCTTTTAAGCGTTGCTCAATCTTTAATGCCTCACCCATGGTAACGGCTTCGACAAAGTCAAAAATGTTTTCTTCTTTAACTTGAAAGATTAATTCCCCCACATACGAAGCGGTAATGGCGTTAACTTGGCCAGCATAAGTAATCACTTGAGCAATAAAATTTTTAATGGCCCACAAATGATTGCCCATTTGCTCGATAATCAGTTGAACCGCATCGGCGCTCACGGACCTACCCTGTTGTTTAAACTCGGCTTGAATAAATTTTAGTATTTCTGCCTCACTTAAGGGCGTGCAGGCAATAACTTCTGCCGTTTGATAGATGGTTTTGGCAAGGCTGGTGCGTTTATCTAAACCTTCACTCACTAAAATACATACCGTAGTGGGCACCGGGCGTTTAAGATATTCTATGATCAATGCTGATTCTTTTTTGTCTGCCCTGTCGACACTAGATAATAAGCATACCCGATAAGTAGCCATACAAGGGTAGTCTTTGGCCTCACGCAAAACTTCTTCCAAAGTATTATCCCCTTTTACCCATCGGCCAAAATTTAAACTTTCCATCCCTTTAGGTAATACTTTGGCTTTTAATTGCAAAATCCATTGCTCCCGCAAGTAACTTTCGGAGCCTTCTAAGAGGTAGACTGGTTTTAAAGTAGACATTAAACCACCAAGCTTACTAGTTTCTCGGGTACATAAATGGCCTTTTTAAGAACCTTACCTTCCAAGTAAGGCCGGACTTTTGGATTCGATTTGGCCAGGGCAACAATTTCTGATTCGACAATACCCCGTTTTACTTCTAGCTTGGCTCGCACCTTGCCATTAACTTGCACGACCACCGTGATTTGGTCTTTTACCGTGGCTTGATCATCATGGGTGGGCCAAGCCACTCCGCTTAAACTTTCATCACCGGTTAGGGTTGTCCAAAGTTCTTCAGCAAAGTGAGGCACAAAAGGCGACAATAAAAGGCAAAGATTTTTGAGGAGAGTGAATAAAAATTTTTTATCTTGTGGGCTCACCAACAACGATGGCGAAAGGCTTTGCAAGGTATTCACTAAAATCATGATGGCTGAAATGGCCGTATTAAAATGAAAATTTTTCTCTAAATCTTCGGTCACTTTTTTGATGGTGATATGCATTTGTTGATATAACTCATGCAACGCCGGGTTACTGGGATGGGCCGTATTGTCACTCTTCACCGCCAAGGGAATCAATTCGCCATAAAGCCGCCATACCCGATTCAAAAAACGAAACGAACCCTCGACCCCTTGGTCGTTCCAATCCAGATCACGCTCGGGGGGTGCAGCAAATAAAGAAAAAAGTCGCGCGGTATCGGCCCCATATTTTTCAATTAAATATTGAGGGTCGACCACGTTGCCTTTACTCTTGCTCATCTTGGCACCATCTTTGATCACCATCCCTTGGGTGAGTAAATTTTGAAAAGGTTCATCGATTTTAACGTAACCTAAATCGCGCAATACTTTGGTAAAAAACCGCGCATACAAAAGATGCAACACCGCATGTTCAATGCCCCCAATGTATTGATCCACCGGCATCCAATATTGAACTTGTTTGGGATCAAAGGGGCTTTGAGTTTCGCTTGGCGAACAGTAACGCAAAAAATACCAGGAAGAATTAATAAAGGTATCCATCGTGTCGGTATCGCGACGCGCTAGCCCTTGACATTGCGGGCATTGGGCTTGAACAAAACTTTGGTGTTTGGCAAGAGGCGACCCACCTTCACCGGTAAATTCAACATCCAGCGGTAATTTGACCGGAAGGTTTTCAAGCTTTTCTGGCACCACCCCACAGTGGGGGCACTCTAACATAGGGATGGGGGTCCCCCAATAACGCTGCCGGGAAATGCCCCAGTCACGTAGTTTATAGGTAACGGTGCCTGCCCCAACTTTTTGCTGTTCTAATTTTTCAACAATCTTTTTCTTGCCCTCTTCACTAGGAAGATCGTCAAATTCTTGAGAGTTGACCATGGTGCCAGGTTCTTCATAGGCAGCCGTTAAATTTTGGGGGTTATTGGGTTGTTCAATAACCACCTTGATGGGTAAGTTATATTTTTTAGCAAACTCAAAATCGCGCTGGTCATGAGCTGGCACGGCCATCACGGCCCCCGTACCATAGTCCATCAATACAAAATTCGCTGCATAGATGGGGACTTTTTCACCCGTCAAAGGGTGAATTGCATAGCGGTCGAGAAAAATCCCTTCTTTTTCATAATCATCAGACAGGCGTTTGTCGCGGTCGATCGAGGCGGCCCGCTCACGAAAAATTTTGATCTCTTGGGCTGACTTAAGGTCTGGCAACCAACGGTCGATTAAGGGATGGCTTGCTGCCAAAGATAAAAAAGTCACGCCATAAAGGGTGTCGGGGCGGGTTGTAAAAATCTCGATTTTCTCATCGCTGCCTTCAACCGTAAAAAAAACATTGGCCCCCTGCGATTTGCCAATCCATTCCCGTTGCATGGTCAAGACCCGCTCGGGCCAACCTTTTAGCTCATAGGTTTTTTGCAACAATTCTTCGGCATAGTGGGTAATTTTAAAAAACCATTGCGCTAGTGGTTTGAGCATAATGGTCGTTTCGCAGCGCCAACAGCGGCCCTGCTCCACTTGCTCATTGGCCAAAACCGTTTCGCACTTTTCACACCAATTGACCAAGCTCTTCTTTTTATACGCCAAGCCCTTTTCAACCATTTGAATAAAAAAAGCCTGTTCCCAACGATAATAGTCGGGAGCAAAGGTCGTAACCTCCCGTTGCCAATCATAGCTAAACCCCATGGCGGTTAATTGCTGTCGCATATAAGCAATGTTGGATTCGGTCCACTCCGCAGGGTGAATCTTTCGTTCAATAGCCGCGTTTTCAGCCGGCATGCCAAAGGCATCCCATCCCATGGGGTGCAACACATTATAACCCCGCATGGTAAGAAAGCGCGCCATCACGTCGCCAATGGAATAATTGCGCACATGGCCCATGTGAATTTTCCCCGAGGGATAGGGAAACATTTCTAATAAATAGTACTTAGGTTTTTTGGGATCTGCCTTAACCGCAAAAGTGTTATTTTGTTGCCAAAATTTTTGCCATTTGGATTCGATCGTTTGTGGCTGGTAGTCTTTGGGTAAACTCATGCAAAAGCATTAGAAAAGGAATGACAAATCATCAAGTGATATTTTAAAACCCATTTATTTAATCATACCCCTCAACCGATCGGCATAGGCCGATTCAAGATGCTCTAATGCCTCAAGCTCTTTTTTGGCTTCCGCATGTTGGCCCTTTTTAATATACCAAAGCCCTAAATTATAGTGAGCCTCTACGACTGTGCCATCCAGTTTGATGGCCTTTTTGTAGGCCTCGCCTTCTTGCTCGGTCATGCCCTTTTTGCCGTACATCAAACCCATGCTGTAATAAGCCGGGGCGAGGTCGGGTTTAACAAGGGCTGCTTTTTGATAATATTCCAAGGCCTTGTCGGTGTTGCCCTTTTCATCCCATACTCGACCCAAATTATAGACCCCTTTAAAATGTTTTGGATCCATGGCAATGGTCTTTTCAAAATCGGCCAAGGCCTGGTCCCAGGCTTGTTTTTCACGATAGGCCACACCCCTGGCAAAGTAATAATCGACTTGACTGGGATCGAGTTGAATCGCCGAATTAAATTCGGCCAAGGCCTTTTCCATTAAATCTGATTTCCCGGCCAAGGCCTCCGATTGAAATTTCCTGCCCACATCATAGTGTTGTTTGGCTTGCACCGGATCGAGTTTGGCAGTTTGAGAAGAAAAGTTTTCATTTGATTTGCCAGAACAGCCTAAGCTAAAAATAAAAAGAATTAAAAAACTATTTACAATTTTCATAAATGCCCCCTAAGATTGCCGTCATCGCGAGGGCCTTCAGGCCCGTGGCGATCTTCAATTTTATAAAACTGAAGATTGCTTCGCCCTGCTGGACTCGCAATGACAACATATAGCATTATCCTGTAACTGAGGCTTATGCGTAAAGCAGAAATTAATTTTTATTTTGATTACTTATCTCCCTACGCTTATCTGGCTTGGTTGCGGGTGCAGAAACTTTGTAACCAATATGGTTGCAATCTTAAAAATCACCCCATTCTGTTAGCGGGTCTACTGAACCACTGGAAACAATTGGGGCCGGCAGAAATTCCGCCCAAGCGGGAGTTTGTCTTTAAAGACACCTATCGCTTTGCAAAAACCCATAACATCCCCTTTCGATTGCCCAAGAGTCACCCTTTTAATCCGCTCATGCCTTTGCGACTTTCTTTAAAAGAAACGGCGGGCGATCAGCAGACGCAAGTGATCAACACGCTTTGGCAAGCCAGTTGGGGCCAAGGCCGCGATATTAGCACGGTAGAAGAACTGACCAAAATTTTAGACGAAGCTCAATTGCCTACTTCAAAATTATTAGAAAAGATCCAAGACCCGGCTATTAAAGAAAAACTAAAATCCGAAACCTCAGATGCCATTGCCCAGGGCGTATTTGGAGTACCAACGTTTATAATAGATGGGGAACTATTTTGGGGTAATGATCAACTTACCTACCTTGAAATGCACATTCAAGGCCAAGACCCACTCGACCTGACCCCTGCTGAGTTAGAATTTCTCCATTCCCATCCTCGTAGTGCTAGCCGTATTTGAAAAATTAAAGAGAAGAGTTGGGGGCAGGCCTTCACGAAACCCTTTGTGCGAGAGCGACGAGTCATGAGCATCAAAAAAATGTATGGTTTGTAGGAGTTAGGGTATGACCAGAGGGAATACACTAACTCCTAAACAAACCAACATTTTTTTGATGCGGATACGAGGAGTCCTTCGCTATGCTCAGGATAAACTCCGCACGGGTTTCATGAAGGCCTACCCCCAACTCTTCTCTTTAATTTTTTAACCAGCGTTCTTGTAATATTTGAGCTCGTTGGGAGTCCACGCTTTTTAGGTAGGAAAATTCTTGCAAGGCTTCATAATTTTTGCCCAAGCGAAACAAGGCATCAATGCGAATCGTTAAAACATCGGCATTGCGTGAATAAGTTGGATGTTCTTTTAAAATTCTTTCTAATAACTCAGCCACACCTTCATAATCACCCTTGGCCCTGAACCGTAAGGCCTGCTGAAATTTAAAGGTCGCCATATATTCCATGACCATGGGGTTTAAATCTCGAGCGGTCAATTGGGGATCCATCGCCATAGTATCAATAGGGTCTTCTTGGTCTCCAAAGCTGGCTAGAGAAATCCCCCTATTCGGCACTACAAAATTTAAATCTTGATTACTCACCGGCGTTGGTAACGCGCTAACAACCTTATGCGTGGTATTTTCGCTCACGTGGGTCGTCGATGTTGTATTATTAAACAGCGCACGAAAATTTTGCAGGCCCAAGGTCAACAACACAGCCGCCGCAATGGGCAAAACATAACGCATGGTTCTTTTTACAAAAGAGGCCTGGCGGGTTGCTTTGGCTAAAATTTTGACATGTAAATAAGGAGAAACCGCAACATCTGGCAATTGGTGAAATAACGCACCTACCTTGCTCATTTCTTGAATTAGTTGTTCGTCTATTCGATCATTCATATTCTTACTAAATCTTTGAACTTAGTTGTTTCAATCGCTCTTTTTAAACCCTCTAAGGCATACCGCATCCGGCTCTTCACCGTATTAACTGAAACTTTTGTCATGTCGGCAATTTCTTCAAATTTAAACCCAAACTTTTCTCGTAACAAAAAAACCTCGCGTTGATCTTCACTCACCTGAGCTAATGCCCATTCTAAAACTCTTTCTAACTCATTGGCACTGCTCTGTACTTCTGGCCCTACGCTCTTACTTTCAACCTGTTCTAACCTCGGTGTCTCTCCATCTTCTTGCACCTCATCGAGCGATTGCACTTTGCGGATCCGTTTCTTTCGATAATGATCTACACAAAGATTACGTGTTACCGTGAACAACCAAGTCTTAAACTTCCCTACTGGTGAATATTCAGCAACACTTTTAAAAATTCTAACAAAGACTTCTTGCAATAACTCTTCGGCTTCTTCGCGGTTACCAATAAATCGAAAGATAAAATTGAAAACGCTATGCTGATGCCGCTTAACTAAAATTTCAAAGGCCTCTTGCTTGCCGGCTTGAAAGGCCAACATAAGACTTTCATCACTTGGCTCCACATTCATACCCTCATGTCTTATGCTTCAAGCCCAAGGCCGTCAAGCTTACTGTTAATACGAGCTAAGGTATTGAAAAGTTTTAAGAAGTTAAAAATATTTCGACCTGGCCCCAAGCCATTCTATGTACAAAAGGCTTTTGTCAGAATATGACATAATTATATGTAATTATTAAGTATTTTATAAATAACCTATTTACCCGAAGTCTTTTCGAAGTAGGCTCAAAGCCAATAGAGAACCTGTAGCGCAGAAGGGAGGCCTATGATAGTTTCTGTCATTGCGAACCCAGCAGGGTGAAGCAATCTTCAATTTTAAAATGTTGGAGATTGCCACGCTCGTTATCATGGGTCCCCGCCTTCGCGGGGATGACACCGCTCGCAATGACAGGGGAAACCCTGCTGGGTTCAGACCTTACTAAGACGATGGGCGAAAGTTTGTAACTTTTTGGCGGCTATTTTAGGAGAAAATTTTTCGATGATTTGCACCAAGGCGCTCCCCACTACAATGCCATCCCCAACCCTCGCCAACTTCTTAGCCGTAACCACATCTTTAATACCAAAACCCACCATTACCGGTAACTTCGACATTTTTTTTATTTTGGGAACTAAACTAAAAATTTTTGCGGATTGGGTAAGTTTTGCGCCCGTAATCCCGGTGAGTGAAACAAAATAAATAAAACCCGAAGCCAACTTGGCAACTTGCTGCATACGTGATTCGTCACTGGTGGGTGCTAAAAGAAAAATAAGGTTGATGTTGTGGCGCCGACATTCTTGGTGTAAAATTTTTGCTTCATCAGGGGGCAAATCCACAATCAACAAACCATCCACTCCAACTTTTTTTGCACTAGCCACAAAATGCTTAACGCCAAATTTGAAGATGGGATTATAGTAACCCATCAAAAGAATGGGAATCTGCGATAGAACTCGAATTTTTTGCACTAAACCTAAAATCGTTTTTAAATGAGTCTTTGCCTTCAGGGCGCGCTCATCAGCCCGTTGAATTACCGGGCCATCGGCCATGGGATCAGAAAATGGCATGCCCAATTCAATAAGATCCACCCCCCCTTTTTCTAAGGCTTCTACAAATTTGAGAGTCGCCGAAGGATGAGGATCGCCCGCAGTTAAAAAACCTGCTAAAATTTTTTGGCCTTTTTTCTTTTTTTGAGAAAATAATTTTTCGATGCGATTCATATTAATATTATTCGAGAGTAATTTTTTTATACTCAGCCACAGTTCCCATGTCTTTGTCTCCCCTTCCCGATAAATTCACCACCACCACCGCACGCCTATCTAATTGTTTGGCTAATTTTTTAAGATAACCTAAGGCGTGCGACGATTCGAGGGCCGGCAAAATGCCTTCTAGTCGAGTGAGCAGATCAAAGCCTTCCATGGCTTCATCATCGGTTACGGCTACATATTGAGCACGGCCGGTTTGTTTAAGGTAGCTATGCTCCGGCCCAACGCCAGGGTAATCAAGGCCCGCTGAAATAGAATGGGTGGGTAAAATCTGCCCATCGGCATCTTGTAATAGATAAGATTTACTGCCATGCAACACGCCCACTTCACCTTTTACCAAGGTAGCTGCATGTTGCTTGGTGTGCAAACCCAAACCCGCGGCTTCAACACCAATGAATTTGACCTTGGTATCTTTAATAAAAGGATAAAAAATCCCCATCGCATTAGAACCACCGCCCACGCAGGCTACGAGGGCATTGGGCAAGCGACCTTCTTGTTGTAAAAGTTGTTTTTTGACTTCACGACCAATCACCGCTTGAAAATCGCGCACCATCACAGGATAAGGATGGGGGCCAGCGACCGTGCCTAAACAATAATAAGTGGTTTGAATGTTAGTGATCCAATCACGCAAGGCCTCATTGAGCGCGTCTTTGAGGGTGCGTGTTCCACTGGTAACCGATAATACCTTAGCCCCTAAAAGTTTCATGCGAAAGACGTTCAACGATTGGCGATGAATGTCTTCTTCCCCCATATAAACTTCACAAGGGATGTCGAGCAAGGCGCACATCGTAGCGGTAGCCACCCCATGCTGGCCAGCACCAGTTTCAGCGATCACGCGCTTTTTCCCCATGCGCTTGGCCAACAAGACTTGACCTAAAGTATTATTAACTTTGTGCGCCCCGGTGTGACAGAGGTCTTCGCGCTTTAAATAAATTTTTGGGCCTTTTAAATGTTCACTTAAATTTTTTGCAAAATACAGCGGAGTTGGCCGCCCCACATAATGGCGAGCATAATCTGCAAAGGTTTTTTTAAAAGCAGCATCTTTGGAAAAGCGCCGGTAAGCCGCTTCTAATTCTGCCAAGGCCGGCATGAGAGTTTCGGCCACAAATTTGCCACCAAATTCACCAAAATGACCATGTTTGTCAGGATTCATTTGATCACCCGTACTAAGGAGGACATAATCTACTGCACATATGACACAGGATCATGAGCCGAGACAAGGAAGATGAGCAAAAAATTCGGAGGCGTAGCCTAAGCTACGTCGATGAATTTTTTGTGAAATCTGACGTAAGTCGCAGGCCATGAGCCGAAGTCAGATGTGTAGTAGATTATGTCCTTCTTAGTTAGCCCGTCCCTTTAACATGATTAATAAAATCAAGCATGCGGATTTTTAATTTAACACCCGGGCTCACTTCAACTCCACTGGCCACATCCACCATCATGGGATGCGTTTGTTGAATGGCATTTTCTACATTATCGGGCGTTAAACCACCTGCTAAAATAATGGGTTTGCCAAACTTTTTTGCTTGATTCACTAAATTCCAATCGCAAACCTGCCCCGTGCCACCATAATGGTTAGCACTATAAGCATCGAGCATGATCCATTCACAATCGTAGCTAGCAATTTTTTCTAAGTCTGCTTCATGATGCAAGCGAATGGCCTTATACCAGGGGCGCCCCAACTCATTGAGCTCTTCGGCCGTTTCATCACCATGAAACTGAAGATAATCTAATTCTAATTGAATGGCCAAATCAACGACCTTATGCAGAGGCTCATTAACAAACACCCCCACCTTCGGAATACCACCAGGCAAATCCGGAAAAATCGCCGCAGCCATTTCTGGATTTAAATAACGGGGAGACTTTGGATAAAAGTTAAACCCCAAATAGTCAGCACCGGCTTCAATGGCATTTAAACAATCTTCTAAATTAGTAAGCCCACAAATTTTAACGAGCACCATGAATCAGTTCCTCTAAAGCACGGCCTGGATCAGGCTTAATAACCAGGCTCTCTCCAATCAGAAAACCTGCGACGCCTTTCTTGTTTAAATCAACCAATTGCTGATGACGGTCAAGGCCACTCTCGCTAATCAATGGCACATTTTTACTAACTAACGGCAAAATTGCTTCTGTCTTACTTAAATCCACTTCAAAAGTATTTAAATCACGATTGTTAACCCCTAATAATTTAGGGTTAGAAGTTTTGGCTAATTCTTGTGGATCATAAACTTCTACTAAGACATCCATGCCTACTTCGCTAGCTAAACCTTGTAAATCCTGGATTTGCAGCTTAGAGAGCATTTTAGCAATGAGTAAAATGGCACTGGCACCAGCCACTTTGGTTTCATAAACTTGATACTCATCAAAAACGAAATCTTTGCGTAAGAGTGGCAGCGTTACTTTATTTTTTATTTGTTTTAAATGCTCAAGGCTCCCGCCAAAAAAATGCTCGTCTGTTAATACCGAAATGGCCACGGCCCCGGCCTTGGCATAGGCCACGGCAATTTCAACGGGGTTAAAATTTTTTCGCAAAATCCCTTTAGAGGGAGAACGATGTTTAACCTCGGCAATAATTTTCAAAGCTGGATTTTTTTGAGAAAAGGCTTTTACCAATGAAGGTGCCATGTCAATATCTTTAGCTTGAGCTTGAAGTTCAGCAAGAGAGACTTGATGCTTAAAATGGGCCAATTCCTCTTGCTTATATTCGTAAATAGTATCGAGAATTGTTTTAGCCATGTTAATTGCTTTGCCTAATTTTATTCAAATATTCAAAGGCTAGCCCTGATGCCATTTGAGTTTTAGCCAACCGCACCCCTGATTTTAAATCTTCAACTTTGCCAACTACCATTAAGGCCGCGGCTACATTGAGGGCAATCGCATTGACTAAAGGGGTATCTTGTTCTTGACCTTGAAAAATTTTTTCTAAACGGTCGGCATTTTTTTGTGCGGTATCGCCTCGTAAGTCGCTGGCTAGGGCTGGTTTTAGACCAGCATCTTCTACAGTGAAAGAAAATTCGCGAATTTTTTTAGGGGTTACTTCTGCCACAAAAGTTTTTCCTAAAAGAGAAACTTCATCAAGATTACCCTCTCCCCATACGACCCAAGCCCGTTTGCGCCTCAACGCTTGTAGGGTTTTAGCTACCGGCATGAGTAATGCCTGATCATAAATCCCCACCAATTGGTGGGTAATCGGGGCTGGATTGGTGAGTGGCCCCAGCAAATTAAAGATAGTGCGTATTTTTAGCTGGCGTCGTACTTTTTGCACCTGAGCAGTGGCCCCATGATAAAGGGGGGCAAATAAAAAAACAAAACCCTCTTCTTTTAAAACTTGAGCGGCCGCTAGTGGATTTAATTGAATTGGGATTCTCAAAGCCTCTAATAAATCGGCACTCCCTGATTGAGAAGTTAAGGCGCGATTACCATGCTTGGCCACTTTTACTCCAAAACTCGCTACCAACAAAGCTGCTGCCGTAGACAAATTAAACGAATGACTTTGATCTCCACCCGTTCCACAGGTGTCAAGTAAGAGTTCACTTTTAAAATCGATCTTTTTAGCGTGTTGCAGCATCAACCGAGCAAGGGCTGTTAAATCTTGCTCATTAATTTTACGGGAAGCAATAGCAGTGAGAAAAGATTCAATCTCTTGATCTGTCACAGCACCCGCAAAACACTGCGCTACAAATTGCGCCAGATCTTCTGTTGTTTTAAAATTATTTCTCATAACTAAATTTGCGAAGAAGTCTTTTCGGGGAGGGTAGAGGTAACTTGAGAACCTGTAGCGCAGGAAGGAGGCCGTAGGAGGGCTATAAAAATTCTATTGTTTTTGTGAGTTGGAGGACGACAGAGGAGTACTCCAACTCACAAAAAACAAAGAATTTTTTAGCCCGACTAGGCCGACTGGGCGCGGGTTCTCAAGTTACCTCTACCCTCCCCGAAAAGACGTGACGAAGAATTGGCAGATAAAATGGAAGATTCTTCGCCCTGTTGGGCTCTGAATGACATTATATTATGTAAGCAACTTCAAAAAATTTTTGAGCAGCTCTTTCCCCACCGTTGTCAAAATCGATTCGGGATGAAATTGCACCCCCTCTACAAGAAGATGCCGATGCCGAATCCCCATGATCTCACCGGCTTCGGTCCAACTGCTCACTTCTAACGACGCTGGCAATGATTCGCGTTCTACAATAAGCGAATGATATCGAGTTGCGGTAAAGGGATTGGGGAGATTTTGATAGATGGTTTTACTATCGTGATGAATCGCTGAGGTTTTACCATGCATCACATGTTGAGCGCGAATAACCTTGCCCCCCAAAGCCTGAGCAATCGTTTGATGCCCCAAACAAACCCCCAACAAAGGAATAACCCCGGTTAATTTTTTTACGACCTCCAAACAAATTCCCGCCTCATTAGGCGTGCAAGGGCCTGGTGACATCACGAGGGCCCGTGGGGCCTTGGCTTTAATTTGATCGACCGTAATTTCATCGTTGCGATACACCAAAACCTCTTGCCCTAATTCACCCAAATATTGAACCAGGTTAAACGTAAAAGAATCATAATTGTCGATCATTAATAACATAATAAAACTAATAACCCTACTTGAGTGGTAAAACAGAAACGGGAAGAGGCTTGTAGGGGTTTGTCGGAGGCTTACACATCCATGGCTATAAAGCCGTGGAAGCCGAGACTTTGAGTGCGCCTGGGGGCCGTAACCCCCAGGCGACACGGACCCCGGAAAGCCTCTGCCCGTTTCTGTTTTACCACTAATTAAACTTTTATATTTGCTTCAACGCCTCCATCATCACCTTGGCTTTATTTTCGCATTCTAAATATTCACGCTCCGGAATCGAATCGAGCACAATCCCCGCGCCCGATTGCGCAAAAATGCGATTCTTATGAAAGGCCAAAGTTCGAATGGTAATGGCCATATCCATATTACCAAAAAAATCAAAATATCCCACACAGCCCCCATAAGGCCCACGCCGATCTTTTTCTAAACCTTCAATGATCTCCATCGCCCGAATCTTAGGCGCTCCCGTAAGCGTGCCAGCTGGAAAGGTTGCTTTGAGCACATCCATGGCATTCATTTCTTTTCGAGCCACTCCCTCCACATTAGAAACAAGATGCATCACGTGGGAATAGCGCTCTACCACCATTTGCCGGGTAACCCTCACCGAACCCGTTTCGGCCACTCGCCCCAAATCATTGCGAGCCAGATCAACCAACATAATATGTTCGGCCCGTTCTTTGGGGTCAGCTAACATTTCTTGCTCCATGGCCAAATCGTGTTCTAAAGTTTTACCACGCCGCCTGGTACCTGCAATCGGGCGCAGGGTCATTTGCCGACCTTCTAACCGCACCATCACTTCAGGCGAAGACCCTGCCAGGGCATCTTCACCCATTTGCAAACAAAACAAATAAGGCGAAGGATTGATTTGCCGCAACCGCCGATACACTTGAAAGGGATCTACCCGCTGCTTGCCTTCCATTCGCAACGACAAAACAACTTGAAAAATATCCCCCGCTCGAATGTATTCTTGGGCTTGCCGAACATTGTCAATGTATTGTGCCTTGCTGGTATTGGCCGTTAAACGAAGATTTTTTTTAGAAACCGGTGGCGAAGCTGGCAAGGAACGCTTTAAACGCTTAACCATTTGCATGAGGCGCACTTTGCCTTTCTCGTATTGTTTAGCGAGGCTCAAATGAGCATCGAGGTGCACTTGCACAATAAAACTTAATTTCTGTTCCAAATTATCAAAGGCAATAACCGAATCTTGCAACATTAAACGCGCATCGGGAAAAGGTGAAGCTTGCTCGATCGCCTTAGGCAATTTTTCCATGAAACGAACCATGTCGTAAGACAAATAGCCAACCCAGCCCCCTGAAAACCGCGGCAATCCCTCCACGGCTACGGGGTGATACTTGGCCAACATGGATTGAATAAATTCCAAAGGATCGCCTTGAAGATTTTCAATCTTTTTCCCTTGAGTTAAACGAATGTGTTGACCTTGGCTTTCTAGAATAAGGCTAGGTTCTGAACCCAAAAAAGAATAGCGACCCCAGGCCTGGCCACCTTCCATACTTTCAAATAAAAACCGATGGGAACCTTGGGTTAATTTAAGATAGGCACTCACCGGCGTTTCGGTGTCGGCAGAAAGGTTCATCACTAAAGGTACTAAATTGCCCTGATTGGCAAGACGCTTAAAATCCGAAAAGGAAGGGAATTTCATCTAATTGTATACCACTTGTGAAAAAATCTCGTAATCTTTTAATCGTTTGGCTCCTCCCAAGGCACCTAACTGCACAACGAAAGAGAGCCCCACTACGGTAGCACCAAATTTTTCAACGAGCTGAGCCGCAGCCAAAGCCGTCCCCCCGGTAGCCAGCAAATCATCGATGACCAATACTCGATCCCCCGGATTCAACGCATCGACATGCATTTCAATCGTATCAGTGCCATATTCCAATTCGTAGGTAACCTCGCGCGTTTTGTAGGGCAATTTGCCCTTTTTACGAGCCAAGGCAAAACCCACACTTAAGCGCTCTGCCAATACCGCCCCAAATAAAAACCCGCGAGATTCTATGCCCACAATTTTATCTAACCTTGAATTTTTATATCGATCGACAAATGTTTGCACAATGTGGCTAAACACCTTGGGGGTTAACAATAAGGGGGTTATGTCTTTAAAAACAATCCCAGGTTTTGGAAAATCCGGAACATCGCGAATATATTGCTTCAAATCCATAGTTTCTCTCCTTATTGGCTCAACGCCCGGGCAAATATAGTAAAGGATCTACAGGCTCTTTGCCATATCTTATCTCAAAATGAATATGTGGCCCGGTGGAACGCCCTGTAGAACCTGACTTAGCAATGACCTGACCCCTTTTTACTTTTTTGCCTTCTTTGGTTAAAATTTTAGAATTGTGAGCATAAGCTGTAAATAAATTATTTTTATGTTCCACCACGACTAATTCTCCATAACCACTCAAATCCCCAGCATAAACCACCTCACCCGGGGCTGCTACCTTCACCTTGGTACCTTTTTCAGCCTGAATGTCAATACCTTGATGAAACCTCCCCCACCTTTTGCCATAAAGGCTGGTTACCGTACCATCATAGGGCCATTGAAAATAACCTTTTTCAATGTTCAACTTTTTTCTTTTATGTTTTTTATATTCTTTAGGGACGCGTTTAGTAGAATTAGGCGCTAAATCAGGGCCCCCAACAAAAATACCCTTAAAAGAAGCACAGCCACTTTCAACCAGCAGCACCGTAATAATACAAATGATAGCCGTCTTGCCTATCGGCACAATAGACCCTCTAACAACTCGATTTTTTGTGGACCTCTAAAAAGGGCCCAGATGCAAGGCGCCCGCAAAGACGCGACCGGAGCGTATATGGAAATACGTGAGGATCGCGGCTTTGCGGGCAACGCGGCAGATGGGTCGTTTTTAGAGGTCCACACAAGGTTATTCCTTCATATAGCCATACTGCCCTTTTAGCTTAACAAATCGACAGGGCAGTAAAGTCTTTTCCAAAACCCTTCCTTGAACCTTTTTAACCAAAACCAGGTCTTGAGATTCTTCGCCTCCAACCGGTAAAATCATTCTACCACCTTCGGCCAATTGTTCTAGTAAAGGTTTTGGAATCAAAGGTGCCGATGCTGCAACAACGATGGCATCGTAGGGGGCATAATCTTTCCAACCTAAGGAACCATCGCCCAATTTTAAAACGATGTTACGCAGGCCTAAACTTTTCAAATTTTGTCGAGCTTTAAAAAATAATTCTTTAACTCGTTCAATCGTATAAATGGTTTTTGCTAAATGGGCCAAGAGAGCGGTTTGATAACCACAACCCGTACCAATTTCTAAAACCTTATCAGTTGTTTGTAGCTCTAATGCTTCTAACATAAAAGCAACAATGTAGGGCTGACTAATCGTCGCCCCCCAACCGATATTAATTGGCCCATCTTCGTAAGCCCTAATCCATAATCCTGAATCAACAAAGTGATGCCTTGGCACCTCACTCATCACTTGCAGCACCCGCTGATCTTTAATCTCCCGGCCCACCAATTGTTCAGCCACCATTCTTTTGCGGGCGATATTAAAACTCATAATTTCCATTGCTTCATGGTTTCGATCATCTCATGATGGGTCATATCAACATAAATCGGAGTTATCGAAATTTTCTTGGCTAAAATGGCATTGCAATCGCTATGTGGAATATTTTCAAACCCTGAATCATCGCCCGTGATCCAATAATATTTTCTTTTCTTGGGGTCCAACTTTTCGACAATCAAAGAACCATAATTGCGTTTGCCTAACTTAACAATTTCAACTCCCTTAAGTTCACGCTCTAATACATTAGGGACATTGACATTGAGCACCACACCATGGGGCAACCCTTGGTTTAATACCTGTTTCACTAATTTAACCGCGAATTTAGCCCCTGCCGTATAAACGGGTTTTCGCCCATTGGCGGTAACCAGAGAAATGGCAACTCCCGGAATCCCAGCAATAACTCCCTCCATAGCCGCTGATACCGTACCCGAATAATGAACATCTTCTCCCAAATTTCCTCCCCGATTAATCCCCGAAACCACCACATCGGGTTTACGTTTCAAGATTTCATGCACCGCCACCACCACACAATCGGTGGGAGTACCTTCTACCGAATAAACATCTTTCGCAATGCGTTCGTAACGAATGGGACGATGCAACGTTAAAGAATGACTCGCCGCACTCTTTTCCCGATCCGGCGCCACCACCACCACCCGCGCATGAGGAATATTCTTCAAAAACCGCGCCAATGTGCGAATCCCCTTGCTCAACACCCCATCATCATTACTCACCAAAATTAGCTTGCTCATATTTGTACCGAGTTGAATTGTAACACGATTATTGAAAAAACGATAGTGATTGAAGTTGGGCTATTTGTGCGAAGTCTTTTCGAAGTAGGCTCAAGGCCAATTGAGAACCTGTAGCGCAGGAAGGAGGACGTAGGAGGGCTACAAAAATTCTATTGTTTTTGTGAGTTGGAGGACGACAGAGGAGTACTCCAACTCACAAAAAACAAAGAATTTTTTAGCCCGACTAGGCCGACTGGGCGCGGGTTCTCAATTGGCCTTGAGCCTACTTCGAAAAGACGTGGAGATAATTGCAGATGAATTGAAGAATAAAATGGAAGATTCTTCACCATCATGGGTCCCCGCCTTCGCGGGGATGACATTGCTCGCAATGACATCGATTACGATCCAATAATCTTGACTAAAACGCGTTTTTTGCGCCTCCCATCAAACTCCCCATAAAAAATCTGCTCCCAAGGCCCAAAATCAAGCCTCCCTTCCGTCACCGCCACCACGACTTCACGGCCAAATAACTGCCTTTTGAGATGCGCGTCGGCATTGTCTTCGCCGGTATCGTTGTGACGATATTGTTCAATAGGCGCATGGGGAACTAACTTTTCTAAAAAGGTTTCAAAATCTTGATGCAAACCACGTTCGTCATCGTTAATAAAAACCGATGCCGAAATATGCATGGCATTCACTAATACCAATCCTTCTTTGATATGACTTTCGGCAAGCGCCTTTTCAACTTCATGGGTAATGTTCATAAAAGCCAAACGCTTTGGAATATTAAACCATAATTCTTTGCGATAAGATTTCATTGGCACCTCTAACAACTTGGATTTGGGGGGACCTCTAAAAAGGGTCCAGATGCAAGGCGCCCGCAAAGACGCGACCGGAGCGTATATGGAAATACGTGAGGATCGCGGCTTTGCGGGTGATCCTTCGCTTGCGCTCTGGACAGGCTCCGCAGATGGGCCCTTTTTAGAGGTCCCCTCATGTTATTTTTACCTCATAGCGACGTTGGTTCCACTTATACCAAAGATGATCAACCAGTGATAAGACCGCAAGCCCAATCACGCCTATAAAAGTTAACATCACCCCTTGATATTGAAAACCTGTTTTGATGTTCACTTCATAATTTGCCCAGGTAAATAAAAATATTCCCGCCATAACTAGCATGAATAGTGAACTTCGTGATCGAATGATGACACTTAATAAGTTAATCAACGCCACAGCCCAAGGGAAAACCACCCACATGAGCCAAAGAGGGTTGAGCAAATATTTATTAGAATAACTTGTATAAGTGGCTTCTTGCCATGCCGTGGTGATGAGGGTCCATTTGAGCAAAGGCCCCATGACGCTTGCAAACCCAAAGGTGAGTGTCAAAAACCATAAAACCACGATTTCCCAATAACGTCGTTTAAGAACGAAGCGTTTTAATTCATCACGCTCAGGTTTATAGTGAGTCGTTTTGATCCCTATGATCAAAAGCAACATCCCTAAGAAAGTTAGGATGACATCTAATTGCGGCGTAAGACGAAAGGTGTAACGAAAAAAGAGAGGCATGCGGACAAGCAAAACCTCCCGGCTAAAATTGACCCAGTAATAGAGGGCAGACCCAATCCAAAGAATACCCAATAAAGATATTAGCTTCCCCATCAAGATCTGCTCCTTTCATGTTTTAATAACCATCCTTTCTTACGCTGACCACAAGCATAACCACCCAATTGCCCATCTTTATTAATTACCCTATGACATGGCACCACAATCACCCAAGGATTTTTTTTATTGGCCATCCCTACCGCCCGCATGGCCTTTGGATTACGCACCCATTGGGCGATTTGAGCATAAGATTCAGTGCTACCAAAAGAAATTTTTTGTAAGGCTGACCAAACCTTTTGTTGAAAGGCCGTACCCTGCTTGGCTAATGGCAAAGAAAATCTTTTGCGTTTGCCTTTAAAATATTCATCGAGTTGATTCACACATTTTTTAAGAACCCCATTATGGATCCCCGCCCCCCGATCGGGGTCGAGGGCATGCTTCGCGAGGATGACATGGCCGCTCTTTGAATTTACAAATTGAATGGAAAGGATGGTTTGATGAACCGCTTCGATTTTTATTAAACCGAGCTTAGAGGAATAATAAGCCGTCTCAATCATCTTCATCTCGCCTACGGTTGGGGCGATTTAAATACAAAATTAACCGGCGATAACTGTTCAATGCCCCACTCAAAAACAGGTAAGCACCTAAAACCGTTACAAGGTAATCAAGATGGGGCAAAAGCCGAAACCCAAATTTAAATAAGGGCGGCAGGGCCTTAGTTGGCACGGTTTGGCCAAACTGCATCCAATAATAAATCGCAATCGAAGATATACCTAAACCAAGGAGGAATTTAAAAAATTGAAACAATTTTCACCTCCAACCATAAAACGTAAAATGTCGGGACGAGAGGATTTGAACCTCCGACCACTCCCACCCCAAGGGAGTGCGCTACCGGGCTGCGCTACGTCCCGATCTTCGAATTCCCACTACCCCAATCCTTTCCTTCCTGCATATGCACTTGACTCCACTCACTCTTTCTTGTCATCCCTGCCCCTGCCTGCGCAGGGGTAAACTCCGGCAGGGATCCAGTCTTTTCAAACACTTCTAGATTCCCGCTTTCGCGGGAATGACAACGGTGGCATCAAGTGCATATGCAGGCTTTCCTTTATCAAGAAGCAACTTCTTTTAAAATATCTGCTAACCCATCGCGGATTTTTTTAAGCAAGTGTTGGGTTGATTCTGCCATGGGTAAACCAAGTGAAATTTGGCCTTCGGTTTCACCTGCTTTATCTTTTTTAGGTTTCTCAACCAGTTTCTTGCGAGCACCATCAATGGTGAATTTTTCTTTATAGAGCAAATCTCGAATTTTCAAGATAGTTTCGACATCTCGTTTTTTGTAAAGCCTTTGCCCTTTCTTACTCTTCGTGGGAGTAATTTCGGTAAATTCTGTTTCCCAATAACGCAAGACATAAGGCTTAACACCGATAATCTTGGCTACCTCACCAATTTTAAAATAAAGTTTATCTGGGATTTGGGGAGTCGAAAAAACTTCTTTTTTTAAGGCTGCTTTTTCCAAGGCTAAAACCCTCTTTTAAATAAGTTTAAACCAAACCATTAACAATTCTAAACAAGCTACTAAAACTTATTTAAAAACAAATCAACTTTTTATTAATGTCATTCCCGCGGAGGCGGGAATCTAGAAATGCTTAAAATCACTGGATCCCTGCCGGAGTTTACCCCTGCGCAGGCAGGGGCAGGGATGACACCCCTTTACAATGACAACTATTTAGGAATTTAAACGCGCTTTAAGAACTTGTGATGGCCGAAAAGTTAATACCTTTCGTGCTGAAATCGTAATTTCTTCTCCGGTTTGAGGGTTACGCCCTAATCGTGAACGTTTGTTACGCACGACAAAATTACCAAAACCGCTTATCTTGATTTTATCACCACGCTCTAGGGTCTCTTTAATAATATCAAAAACCATCTCGACGATATCGGCAGATTCTTTTTTAGAAAAACCAATTTTCTGATAAACTGCTTCGATTATTTCAGCCTTTGTCATAGCTCTCCTCACGAATTAAAATTAAGTTCTCAAACTTGCTTTTAACGTTACCTGTAATTTTTCAATCAGTCGATGATGCGCCTCATTGACCTCTTCATCGGTTAAGGTTCGATCTTGGGTGCCGTATTCGATGGAGTAGGTTAAGGCCTTTTGCCCTTCTGTTAAAGGCTTACCGCGATAAATGTCAAATAACTCTAGCTTGCGAATCCAAGGATTTTGGGCAGTTTCAATCACCTTTTCCACCTCGGCATGTTGGACTTTCTCATCTAAGATAAGATTGAGATCCCGCCACACAGAAGGGAAAGGTGAAAGTGCTTGAAAAACCACCTTACCTTTATGTTTTAACTTTATCTCATCTAAATAAATTTCGCAAAGAATTGTTTTTGTTGGTAATTCTTCCTTTTGGACAAGGCTGGGATGGATTTCACCCAAAAAGCCTATCTTTTGCCCATCCACTTCGACCGACACTTGCCGCTTAGGGTGTAACATATTGATATTACTTGATTTTATTGAAAAATCTTGTTGCAAGGTATCGGATAGCAAACCCTGAAGAACCCCTTTGAGAAAATAAAAATCAACCTCCACCGGGGCTTGAGAAAAATGGAGTTGGCCCCTATTTCCACAAGCAACCATGCCAAGGGCATTTCGCTCACCTGGCACTTTGGATTGTTGGTAAAAAATGTTACCTATTTCAAAAAGCTTGATGTCTTTTTGGCCACGAGCCAAGTTCCAACGCATATTTTGAATAAGCCCTGGCAAAATACTTGTGCGTAAATAACTCCAACTATCGCTGATTGGATTTGCCAAACGAACCCCTTGCCCACCCCAAGTTTTAAGTTCAGCCTCTGAGATAAAACTAAAATTAACGGCTTCGGCAAAGCCTTTTTGCATTAAATATTCACGAGCCATTTTTGCGTGATTCAATTCGACTTGAGGCAGCTGGTTTAAGGCAATTTTTGGGAAATGTGCCGGTACAGTATCATAGCCGGCTAAGCGCACTACTTCTTCAATCAAATCGATCTCGCGGGTAAGATCGGATCGAAAGGTTGGGATGCTTACGGTATAGCCCTCGGGCTGTTCTGAAAAATCCAGCCCCAAATGTTGCAATTGGGGTAAAAATTTTTTTACATTGAGTTGAGTACCCAAAACTTTTTCGACTCGAGCGTTTCGCAACGATACGCGGGGTGATTCTATTTTTTGAGGGTAACGATCAACCACAGCGCTTACTTCTAAAGCTGAACCCTCTGACCATTGAACAATAAGTTCGGTTAAACGATCCAACGCTTCAACCACGGTATTGGGATCGACCCAACGTTCAAAGCGATAGCTGGATTCACTCGCTAAATTTAAACGCCGCGAAGTTTTGCGAATGCTCTCGGGCAAAAAACATGCACTTTCTAAAAGTAAATCTTTTGTGCCTTCTTTTACGCTAGAAAATGCCCCACCCATGACCCCAGCTAAAGCTAAAACTTTTTTAGTATCGGCAATCACCAAATCTTCGGTGGTTAAAGCATAGGTTTTATCATCAAGGGCAAGCAATGATTCACCGGATTTTGCTATGCGCACTTTGATTTCACCACCTTCGATGGTTGAAAGGTCAAAGGCATGCAAGGGATGCCCTAATTCCAGCATCACATAATTAGTGGCATCAACGACTTGATTGATAGGGCGCAAACCCGCACGTTGCAAACGTTGCTGCACCCACAGGGGTGAAGATTTTATAGCTAAATTTTTGATGAGCCGGGTGGCATAACGCAAACCTTGGTTTGGCGCTTGAATTGAAACATTCGTTGGATTGGCAATTTGATTTTTCAATGGAAATGCCCCACCCACTCTTTGTAGGGGCTGATCCAATAGGGCTGCGACTTCACGGGCTATGCCTCGCATGGAGAGGCAATCACCACGATTGGGGGTAACATTGATTTCTAAAATGGCCTCTTGCATCTTCAAAATATCACTTAAAGGTTCACCCAGCGGAGTTGGAGGCGGAAGGATCATAATCCCTGCGCTCGTATCGGCCAGGCCCAATTCTTTTTCTGAACAAAGCATGCCAAAACTTTCTGCCCCACGAATTTTGCTTTTTTTGATTTCCATACCACCCGGCAACTTTGCCCCTACGATAGCTAGCGCCACAACATCTCCAGCCTTCATATTGCTGGCCCCACAAACTACTTCTAAAATTTGATTTTGCCATTGCACTTGGCAAAGGGAGAGGCGATCGGCATTGGGGTGTTTATTCACCTCCAAAAGTTTGGCCGCATAAACATCAGACCACCCCGCTGCTAGCTTGGTAATTAATTCCACTTCTAGCCCGGCAAAGGTCAACCGTTTAGCAATTTCTTCTGCAACCAACGGCTGCTGAAAAAATTCTTGTAACCAAGAAAGAAGAACTTTCATAAATTATCCCTGTCATTGCGAGGCCAGCAGGCCGAAGCAATCCCATCGATTAAGCAGAAGAGATTGCGGAATTTATCCTGAGGCTTACCGAAGGACCTCTGGGTTCGCAATGACAAATAAGCATAGTTTCTGGCTCGCGATGACACCTCAAAACTGCTGCAAAAATCTCAAATCGTTTTCAAAAAATAACCGTATGTCGGGAATGCCCAACTTTAGCATGGCAATGCGCTCAATCCCCATCCCAAAGGCAAAACCCGTATAACGTTCAGCATCCACGCCCACATGGGTAAACACGGCTGGGTCGACCATGCCGCAACCCATAATCTCTAACCACCCACTTTGTTTGCAAACCCGGCAGCCCTGTTGTTGGCACAACACACAGCCAATATCCATTTCTGCACTAGGTTCGGTAAACGGAAAAAAGCTAGGCCGAAACCGCACGGGAGTTTGATCGCCAAACACCCGCTGCACAAACAGGGTCAACACCCCTTTCAAATGGGCAAAAGTAATATTTTCATCGACCCACAAACCTTCTAGTTGGTGAAACATGGGGGTGTGAGTTACATCATGATCGTGACGATAAACCGCGCCCGGGGCAATCATGCGAATGGGGACTCCGTCTTTTTCCATGGCACGGATTTGTACGGGTGAAGTGTGAGTGCGCAGTAAATATTGGGAATTTTCTAGATAAAAGGTATCTTGCATATCCCGAGCCGGATGATGGGCGGGGATATTCAAGGCCTCAAAATTATAATAATCGGTTTCGATTTGTGGGCCTTGATAGCTTTTAAAACCAAGCCCCAAAAAGATGAGTTCTACTTCGGCTAAGGTTTGAGTGATAGGATGTTTGGAACCGCGAGTCGGAGGCAACCCTGGCAAGGTAACATCAAAGCTATCTTTTGCTAAGGCTTCGCTTAACGATTGTATTTCGAGTTTTTCTAATTTTTGTTGTAAGGCCTGTTGCAACTGCTCTTTTACCTGGTTGGCTACTTGCCCAACCGCAGCACGCTCAGGTACATCGAGCTTGCCCAAGCCCTTCATGATTTCGGTGACGGGCCCCTTTTTCCCCAAAAATTTAACCTTTAATTCTTGGAGTCCCTGGATTTGTTCAGTGTGCTCAAGTTCAAGGCTCGCCTCTTTTTGAAAGGCTTTTAGCTTAAGAACTAAGGGATGTTCCCGCTCCAAAACTACCTCATGAATTTAGGCCCTAACTTGTTTGACAACGGATTCAAACCCTTTAGGATCGCTCACCGCTAAATCAGCTAAAATCTTTCGATTGAGAATAATCCCAGCTTTGGAAAGTAGCCCCATGAAAGCGCTGTAAGAAACACCATAACCATCGAGAGCGGCCCCGATACGGTTGATCCATAGGCTTCGATAATCGCGTTTTTTCAAGCGCCGGCCCACATAGGCGTAGCTTAAATTTTTCTTGACCGCTTCAACCGCCGTACGAAACAATTTAGAACGACCTCCACGGCCACCCTTGGCTAATTTTAAAACTTTATTGCGACGACGTCGGGCTTTAAAACCCCTTTTTACTCGTGGCATAACAACTCCTATCGACCTACATAAGGCAAGAGCGCTCGAATGCGCTTAGCATCGCTGTCATTGAGAACAATGTCATTACGCGCCTGCCTCTTTTGTTTAGTGGGTTTATTAGTCAGGATATGAGCCCGCATGGCTTTACGAACTTTTACCTTTCCAGTTTTAGAAACTTTAAATCGTTTTTGAGTACCTTTGTGAGTTTTTAACTTTCCCATAATAAATTCCTTTACTATTTCTTTTTAGGTGCCTTGGGCGCCAATGCCGGTGGCAAGATAATCATATAGAGTTGCCGACCTTCTGAAGACATGGGGGCTTCTAACACACCATGTTCGCCAATTTCATGAACCACTCGATTGAGCAACTCTGCCCCTTTTTGTTTATAAGCCATTTCGCGCCCTCGAAACACTACGGTAATTTTAACTTTGTCGCCGTGTTCTAAAAATTTTAAAATATTCTTAACTTTAAACTCAACATCATGCGTATCGGTTGTGGGCCGAAACCGAATCTCTTTTAAGTGAACTATGATTTGTTTCTTTTTGGCCTCATGCTTTTTGCGGTTTTCTTGATATTTATATTTGCCATAATCTAAAATTTTACATACCGGCGGTTTAGCGGTGGGTGATATTTCAACTAAATCCAAACCTTCTTCTTGAGCACTTTTCATGGCCTCTTCTGTTTTCACCACCCCCAATTGTTCTCCGGTAGAAGAAATGAGCCGAACTTCTCGGACTCGGATGCGGTGGTTGATGCGTAAATCCCTTTCGATACGAACCTCCTTATTGTCTTTTACCTATCTCTTGCTTCAATTTCAAAATAAAATCATTTAAAGCCAAGCGGCCTTGCTCACCTTTTAAGGTGCGAAAGCTTACCTCACGCGCGGCCTTTTCTTTTTCGCCCAACACGATCATGTAAGGCACCTTTTCTAACTGAGCCTGGCGAATCTTCAAGCCTAATTTTTCTTCCCTCAAATCAAGGCCTAAGCGCATGTTCTCTTGTAACAAAAGATCACGAATTTCAAGTGCATAATCATGCACTTGGGTATTAATTGCCAAGATCTTGACCTGATGGGGGGCTAACCACAGTGGAAACGCCCCGGCATAGTGCTCGATCAAAATACCAAAAAAACGCTCGAGCGAGCCCATGAGAGCCCGGTGAATCATGATGGGCCGCTTTCGGCTGCCATCTTCGGCCACATATTGCATGTCGAAACGTTCAGGATTGTTAAAATCGACTTGAATGGTCGAACACTGCCAAGAACGATTTAAAACATCTTTGATTTTAATATCGATTTTGGGCCCGTAAAAAACCCCCTCGCCAGGGTCTATTTTATAGGCAATTTTTTGATCTTCTAAAGCCCCTTTTAAACTGGCGGTGGCTAACTCCCAGTGCTCATCACTGCCCACCGATTTTTGAGGCCGGGTGGAAAGAAAAACCTCAAAATCTTCAAAACCAAAAGTACGCAAAAAACTAAATACAAAATTGAGAACCTTAATCACTTCATTTTGTAATTGCTCAGGGGTGCAAAAGAGATGGGCATCGTCTTGGGTAAAGCCACGTACCCTTAGCAACCCATGCAAAACCCCGGAGCGTTCATAACGATAAACCGTGCCCAATTCTGCCAAACGCACGGGAAGATCACGATAGCTCTGCACCAGCCTATTAACCATGAGCACATGGAAGGGGCAATTCATGGGCTTGATTTCATAATCTTGGCCTTCGACCGGCATGGGGGCAAACATGTTTTCTTTATAAAATTCGACATGGCCGCTGGTTTTCCAAAGATCAAGCTTAGCCATGTGCGGGGTAAAGACAAGCTCGTAGCCCTCTTGGGCATGACGATCGCGCCAAAAATCTTCTAACACCCGCCGAATGCGCGCCCCCTTGGGTAACCACAAAATAAGACCTGGCCCCTCGGCCTCCATACTGGCAAACAGTTCTAAATCTTTACCTAGCTTGCGATGATCACGGGCTTCGGCTTCACGCAAAAAATCTAGATGTTCATCGAGGGCCGGTTGACTAGCAAAGGCAGTCCCGTAGATACGTTGCAGCATCTTGTTTTTTTCATCGCCCCGCCAATAAGCCCCAGCGACACTTAACAACTTAATCGCCTTAACCTCACCAGTAGATTTGACATGAGGGCCGCGGCACAAATCAATAAAGTCACCATGCTGATAACAGGTAATGACTGCATCAGCGGGTAAGGCTTGAATGATTTCAATTTTATAATTTTCACCCAATTTTTTAAATCGCTCAAGGGCTTCACTGCGCGTCATTTCAAAACGCTTGAAAGGCAAATCTTGCTGGATGATTTCTTTCATCTTCGCTTCGATTTTATTTAAATCTTCTTCAGAAAAAGAATGCGAAGCATCAAAATCGTAATAAAACCCCATATCAATGGCTGGGCCAATAGTAAGCCGCGTGCCTTTGAAGAGCTGCTGTACCGCATCTGCCATAATGTGCGCCGCAGAATGCCGCAACCGCTGCAACGGAGAATAATTAAGCGTTTCGTCAAGTGCTTGCTGGGAAATGTTATGTTCGTTCATAATTTTTACGGGGTTAATCGAAGAAGGCCTTGACGCTAATATCTTCATCGATATCAGGCCAATGAATACCATAGCCACCAGGAGAAATTTCGAAATTTTCAAGTTGTTTTAAAGACGCACTTGCTAAGCGAGCAAACCATGCTGTTGGTATAGAAACTTCTCTACCATCGCTCATAAGGGAAGAAATCTTCTCTTTACTCACCTTAACCTTCAGAATGGCTGGATAAGGATTATTTTTTCTTACTGCTAAATTCATTCCATGCCTCCATAAACAGTTTAGTATTTTCTTTAATCACGCCTATTATTTTACGTTGCTCGGTAGGGGAAAGACCATAGGAAAACTCAACCATTATCTTTGGAAGCCATACCTTCATTTCTCCACCTTTTCCAGTGACATGAATATGAGGTGGCTCCTTACCCTCATTGGAATAAAAATGAAACCGATAACCAAATTTTCTTAATACTGTTGGCATTTTATAGTGGGTCCGACTGGGATCGAACCAGTGACCTCTTGCATGTCAAGCAAGCACTCTAACCAGCTGAGCTACGGACCCATTAGATTTGTTCAGCTATTGTAAAAGCCCCATAGGGTCAAGGTTTTTATATCCTCGCAAGAGGAGTTTATTGTAGGAAATGAGTAACTATGATAGGGTTAGCCCGATATGCATTGGAAAATTTTAGATTCAGCAAGAAAAGAAATCCTCTTCGAAAAGGAAACCGTACATTTAGCAAAAATTTGGTTATGAAATTAAAGCAAAACGAAATCCCTGATTATGTGCAAGCTAGCCTTTGGTTTGCTAACCCTAAGGTCATTGATCTAAAAAAAGAACAGCACCAAGTGATCACTGCTATTTTGAATCGGGGGGTATGGGATGCGGTGCGGTGGTGTTATCAATTTTATGGAGAAGAAGCCATCAAAGCAGCGGTTACCTCGCCTCAAAGGGGTTGCTGGTTTCCTCAGGCCCTCCAGTTTTGGTTGGTATTTTTTGCCCTTTCTCTAGATAAGGGCTCTTTCAATCAGGCAATTTTCAAACTTTAAGTTGGCTAGCAGCCGTATAAGGGCTCATTTCCCCGGACTCTACTTGCTGTTTTAATTGAAGGTAACGGGGATCTTTTTGAAATTTTTCTTCTAATTGTTTATTGAAGTTTTCCAGCAAAATGTCTTTGAACTCCTGGCAACGAATTTTAGAGATTCGCTCTGTATATTGACCACCTGTCCTAACAGTTTCTTCATGTTTTTCGATTTGTTCAAAGAGTTCTGATATGCCAACACCATTCACCGCCTGCATTGACAAAACAGGAACTTCCCAACTATTGTTTTGTTGACCCGACCCCATGTGAACCATGCTTTTCAATTCTAAAACAATTTTATCAGCTCCTTCACGGTCGGCCTTATTCACCACAAAGATGTCCGCCACTTCTAAAAGCCCGGCCTTCATGGTTTGAACGGTATCCCCCGATTCTGGAGTCAAAACCACGACCGTGGTACTGGCAATTTCCATAATATCAAACTCGGTTTGCCCCACCCCCACGGTTTCTACAATCACCCAATCCATACCAAAGGCATCAAACAACCGTACAATATCTTGTGTGGCCCTAGAAAGCCCACCATGAGCTCCACGGCTGCCTAGGCTGCGAATAAACACCCCCTCATCACCCACATGGTCTTGCATGCGAATACGATCCCCTAACACCGCCCCGCCAGAAAAAGGGCTTGATGGATCAATCGCAATAACACCTACTTTTTGACCTTTTTTGCGAATTTGGAGGATAAGCTGATTAACCAGGGTCGATTTGCCTGCCCCCGGTGGCCCGGTAATACCTAACACCGAGGTATTACGAACCCGATCATGAATGGCATCCATGATCTTTGCCAATTGATCAGAGCGATTTTCAACCACAGAAACCAACCGTGACAAGGCTAAGCGATCGTGCTTTAAAAACTTTTTTAGAAGTGCGTCCATGGAACGCATTCCCTAACAAACCAAGCTCTAACGACGCAATAAAAAAACCCCTTCCACAAACGGATCGTAGAAGGGGCTTGAAAATCTTTTTAATGGATCCCGGATGACGCTTAATTAAGCGGGTTTAGCGCCTGCAGAATCCATGGTGGCAGCGAAGGCACCATTGTCTTTTTCGGGGGCACTGGATTTGGGATTGGCCATGGCACCGCGCGATTTTTCAACTTCTCCATTCAGGCCAGCCCAGGCTTGATCAACACTTTTATCCATTGAAGCCTGTGCCGTCTTTAAAGCCTCACCCGATACCTTCTTCGCAGCTGCATCTCCTCCGCCTTCTGGTTTAACACCCTTTGTCTTGGCGGCAGCCCCGGCACCTTCAGCTGCACCACCTAAACCTAATGTATTGGCTACTTCTGGGGCTACTGCACCTATAATTCCTGCTAAAGCTGGTCCTGGCATAAAATCCTCCTCAATAGTTTCTAAAGGTTGTATCGTCACCCTTTGAGTTCGAAGTTGCTATAAATACTTGGCCTCGCCTGTAGGATTCATCTCTGTGAATACCTGATTTGAACCAGGTCGTTGATAAATCACATTGTAAAGGGTTTTAAATTCGCCCATGATTTCCATGAATCGTTTGGGGTTAATATTTCGATTCAAATAGGGAAATTCTTCAGTGTTATAATTGGGAAAGAAAGCCGCTTCTTTTAAGATACTAAAATCCATAAAATCATGAACGAGGCCTAACTTTTTACCCTCTTGCCATAAAGCGGTGCCTGGCCAAGGGATGGATACATTCAATTCAACCTGAGAAAGTTTAGCCAGATTATGAGTTAAAAATTCATGGGTGGCTCGCAAGTCTTCTTCTTGTTCCAAGGGATGACCCATTAAGATTGAACAAGCCGGATGAATGCCTTCATCATACAAATAATCAATGGCTTTTTGATTGAGCTCAACACTAGAGCCCGGTTTAATTTGCGCCATCATGCGGCTGGAGCCCGACTCAGCCCCAAAGGCGACATACTTCATATTCATCTTTTTAAAGGTTTTGACCATCGCATCATCAATGAGATTGGCGCGGCCCCAGCAACTAAACGATAGTTTTTTATCCAGACCCTCAGCGTGGATCAACTCTGCAATCTTTTCAACCCGCCCGCGTTGCACAATAAAAAGATCATCAAAAAACCGAATATGCTTAACCTCTGGGAAGTGGTTTTGAATGGCCTTAATTTCTTCCACCACATATTCGGGTGAATGCACCCGATAACCACTGGTAACATTGGGAATGACACAAAATGAACAATTATAAGGGCAACCCCGCGAGGTCATCATGTAAGGCATCCCCATGGTTTGAACAAATTTTTCTCGTTTAGGACGGGGAATGTCGTCTAAACAAGCAATGGCCGATCGTTTGGGATTGACGATTACTTTACCGGCCTTGCGATAAACCACTCCGGGGAAATTAGAAAAATCAATTTGTAATAGAGGTTTTTGTTTTAACAAACCAACCAACTGGGAAAAAGTTTCTTCACCCTCACCGATGACCCCAAGATCAAATTCCGCAGGTAAAGTATGGGGCAAACTGGTTAAATGCACTCCACCCAGAACCGTCAAACAACCCCACTTGGCCTTGGCCTTACGGGCCAACCACTTGGCATATTCAAAATTCTCAGTAACAGACGAAACCCCTAAGACATCAGGATTAAACTGACCAAAATCTGCCAACCGATCTTTAATCTGCACTTCAACTTCAGGATGAGTCTTTTCTAAATAGGCCGCTAAATACATGGGCCCTAAATTGGTGGAATACCTTTTGATGACCCTCTCAAAGGGCTTGGTATGATCTTCGCGAATGGCGGTAATAAACCCTATTTTCATAAGATACATGACTCCCTTGAGGTTTTCGGGTCTGGCTTGGGGTAGAGTTGCTAGGTTATAATTATTTGAAATTACTAGCAAATTTGTTCCTCCGTCATACTAGTTTGATGCTGGCTCTTCTTTTTAAATAAAGCGTCTAGTGTGCTCAAAATAAGGTCATTTGAAGCAACTTCAAGTCGCTGAACTAAAGATAACTCCCTTAGAGTTTGTTTTGTTATTTGGATCTAGAATTGGGGGGAATTATGGTCATTTATATCGCTGTTGCTGCTATTGTTGTGGTTGGTGCGATCGTTACAACTGTCATTGTTACTGAAGCCAGCAAAGAAACCGCCAAAACTAACGCCGAGGCCCAAAAATACACGGCTGATCAAGCTAGAATCGCCCAAGTTGAAGCCGCTACCAAGCAGGCCGATGCGGAAAAACATGGCTACAATATCGACAAAGAAACTGAAGGAATGATCCTCGCCCAAGACGAACGAGAATTTGAAAAAGAACTGGCCAGCGAAAAAGAAATTGATGCCGCCCAATGGGCCTTGCTTCAAACCTATTACACCCCAGAAACCGCTGAATTTTCAGCTATTAGCGAAGAATACGACTATGGTTTCGAAGGTGTTGAGGCCAGTTATGATAGCGAGGGCGATGTGATTTTAGGCTAATTTTGATCGTGTGTCAGTATAGGATGGAATTCAAAGGGGTCTGACCCCTAGGAAGGACCCTATGGTTGTTTTCATTGCTGTCTCTACTACCGCAACTCTTACGGCCAGCGTTATTGCTGCTGGTGTGACTGTTGTGGCAATCGCTGGGATTGCCACTGCTGTTGTTGTCACTGAGGCTTCAAAAGAAACGGCTGAAACCAACGCCGAGGCCCAAAAACACACTGCCGATCAAGCTAGAATCGCCCAAGTTGAAGCCGCTACCAAGCAGGCCGATGCGGAAAAACATGGCTACAATATCGACAAAGACACTGAAGGAATGATCCTCGCCCGAGATGAACAAGAATTCGAAAAAGAATTGGCTAGCGAAAAAGAAATCGATGCCGCTCAATGGGCCTTGCTTCAAACCTATTACACCCCAGAAACCGCTGAATTTTCAGCTATTAACGAAGAATACGACTACGGTTTTGAAGGTGTTGATGCCAGTTATGATAGCGATGGCGATGTGATTTTAGGCTAAACGCAACTCTACCTGCTAAAATCGAAGATAATCCATTTAGAACTTAATTATGGGGGGACTTTGTAAAAGGAGTCTTCCTATGGTTATCAGTGCTGCTGTCCTTATTACCGTTGTTGCTGTCGTAGCCGTTGCTGGCACCGTAGTAGCAGTCGTAGTCTCAGAAGCTTCTAAAGAAACTGCTAGAATCAATGCTGAGGCCCAAAAATATACGGCTGATCAAGCTCGAATCGCCCAAGTTGAAGCGTCTAAACAGCAGGCCGATGCGGAAAGACATGGCTATGATATCGATAAAGAGACGGAAGCCATGATCCTCGCCCGAGATGAACAAGAGTTTGAAAAAGAGTTGGCCAGCGAAAGAGAAATCGACGCCGCCCAATGGGCCTTGCTTCAAACCTATTATACCCCTGAAACAACCGAATTTGCTGTGACTAACGAAGAGTATGATTATGGTTTTGAGGGAGTAGATGCCAATTACGATAGCTCGGGTGATGTTGTGTTGAGCTAAATCAGATTGCTTCTCCGCCAAAGGCGGATCGCAATGATATCGAATTAGCTTTTTCCTTGCTTCGTGGACCCTTTCCAGCCAAAATTAGCCTACTATGCCTAAAGAACCTACCGAGAAGGATTATATTGCTATTAACCGGCTCGCCATGGAGTATATTTGGCGAAAGGTCCAAAAAGTTAAGCGCGAAGGCAAAGACTATATTCGTTACCTGCCCGATGATATCCCTTACCTTTATCAATCAGGCCTCATCGATACCGAACGGGTAAGCTTAAAAGCACTCAACGAATTCTTCGAACCGTTGCGGGGCCCAGATGGTGCCTTTTATGTTGACCATAAAAAAATTATTGAATTAGGCAAATACCGTTACCACAAGATTGTAGGCAAACCCTTTGATCCCCTTAAAATGCGGCGAGGGAAATATACGCTAGAACGTCTAAGACGGATATTTGAAAATAGTCTCATCCCCTCTACCTCGCTGGATCCAAAATTTATTTGGAATCAATTCAACACCACGATTATGTCCAAAGCTAACTCTAGAGGGGAAATCGAGTTTACCGAAGAGATGCTACGTAGCCTTGCCAAGACCCTTGAACTCTACCCCTCACCGCGTCGTAGGCTGGAATTAGATGTAGAGTCACTGCGTGCTCAAGAAGTTCAAGAAAATGTCAAAATTCATCAAAATCCAGAGCTAAGTCAATTCACCCATAAAACGGATATTAAAAAAGCCACGGTCAAGAGTTTAAAGGATGTACTTGTTAAAACTAAAGAAGCTATTGCAGATCCCCATCGCCAGGGTAAAGGTGAAGTAATCGATATCAAAAAATTAAAAAAACCCAAACCTGGCAAAATATGATTCTTGTCTTTCATCAAAAGTCCGACCCTAGTGTGACCATTGCACCATCGATGTTGGCCGATCTTCAAAAAGAATTTTCCAAAATGGAGTTCGTCATTGCTAGCAGTGTCGATGAATATTTTAATCACCTGAGTCGTGCTGAAATTATTTGGAGCAATGTCTTCCCAGTGGGCTTTCCCCAAAATACCCTTCAGTTAAAATGGTTTCATACAACCACAACCCATACGGGTGGGCAAATTCCTGAAACCGCCTTTCGTTCAAGCGTCTTTTTAACAAACAATCGCTCGGTTTATGCTGAAAATGCCTCTGAAATGGTGATGGCTTATTTGTTAATCTTTGCCAAACAATTTGTCACCCTGTACACAGCGCAACAACAAAAGACTTGGCTTAGTTTGAGTCAATTCCCTGAAAAACATCGCATTCGTTCGCTGATGGGCCAAACGTTAGGAATTGTGGGGTTTGGGGCCATGGGTCAGTCCACCGCCAAAAAGGCAAAAATGTTTGGCATGAAAGTTATTGCCAGTGACATCAATCCAACACTCAACACTGCCTTACTCGATGAATTTTATTTGGACGATTTAAAACCCATCTTTGTGAACAGCGATTATGTCTTAATTGCGCTGCCGCTTTGCCCATCTACTCAAGGGATCATTAGCGACAAACTATTAGCCCAAATGAAAGAAACCGCTTGTCTTATTAATTTATCCCTAGGTCAGGTGCTCGATGAAATTTATCTTTATAATATGTTAAAATACAAAGACATTGCGGCTGCGGTGCTGGATAGTTTTCAAATGCAACCCTTGCCTCCCATTCATCCCTTTTTTGAACTCGACAATCTTCTCATCACACCTCATGTTGCGTGTTATGATCAATATGTTTTAACAAAACTCATCACTCATTTTCGAATGAATTTAACTCGCTATTTGGCTGGGGAAACCCTGATCGATCCTATTCCAAACTATGACTATGTCTAAAAACTTTAACATCTTAGATGTCACGGTTCGCGATGGTAGTTATCTTTTAAATCATCAATATAAACCTGAAGATGTGGCTAAAATAGGCAAGGGGCTTTATGAGGCTGGCATTGCATATGCCGAGGTCAGCCATGGCTGCGGCATTGGCAGTTATTTGTTAGGCATACCCTCACTTGCCAAAGATGAAGCATTACTCCAGGCTGTCAAAGAGGCTGCCCCTGATTTGAAGCTGAGCGTGTTTATTTCACCTAATGATCCAACCCTTGATCTGATTGACCAATTGAAAGATTATTTTGAGATCGGCCGGGTGGGGGCGAATGTTCACGAAATCAAGTTGGCTCAAAAATTTATCGAGCGGTTAAAAAAGTTTTCAAAAAAAGTTTCACTACAGCTTGTGCGCTCTCATGCCCGCGATCCGCAATTTGTAGGGCATATGGCTCGCCGCGCTGAGTTGATGGGGGTCGATATTGTTTATTTAGTCGATACCTACGGAAGTTTTAAACCTGAAGAATTAAAACCCTATATTGAAGAAATGAAATCAAAGCTTGATCATGCGCAAGTTGGATTTCATGGCCACAACCATTTGGGACTGGCCAACACCAATGCCTATGCGGCGATTACCCTAGGGGTCGATTGGGTCGATGCAAGCCTGATGGGGGTTGGGCGAGGGGCTGGCAATACTTGTCTGGAAGACCTGATCACCGAGCTACAAACTCAGAACCAATGGGCCCATATCAACCTTGCTCAATTAGAAAAACTCTCCAAGAATATTGTCCTTCCCATTTTTAAAAAGCCCCCTCAGGCCAGTATCTTTGATCGCCTATGTGGCAAATACAAAATTGATTATGCACCCGAGAGCCATTTTATCAAACTTGCTGAATTGTTGGGTTTAAGTATTGAGGGCCTCATGAAAGAATTTCGCTCAGATTCGGAATTTGTGGATGTTAATTCTACTAACCTTCGACGTATCATTAGCAAATATGGAAAAGATTATGACGAGGTTACTAGACAAATGTCATTGTGAGATTGCTTCGCTGCGCTCGCAATGACAGAGACCTCGTCATTGCGAGGCAAGCCTGCCGAAGCAATCTCATACCATCGCAATGACAATTAAATTACGAAAGCCGATCCAACTCATCTTTAATTTTTTGTTCGGGCGGAACATAGTGTTCGCGGTGTAAGTGGCTGCGTAAGTCTTCCATTTCGGCTTCTAATTCACGAATGATGCGGTTTTTAGCCTTGAGGTCTTTTTGTTTATAAAACACACTAAACGAACCCATCAAACCCGCCGTAATCATCCCGATACAAAAAGCCGAAATCAATAAGAGCCCAACGGGAAAATCAACCGATTCTAAATAGATAAAAGGTGGAATATCGAAATGAAAGCTTATTTTATAACCAAGGGTTTGGCTGTTAAAGTTAGAAAGCAAGAAATTAAAAATAATAAAAATAACCAACGTGACTAAAAAAATTTTAATGAATCTCCATAGGGCCATGACAACTCCCCTTTCTTAAGGGCCTTTTACCAAAACTTGACACAATAGTTAAACAATCTTTTTGAGGGCTCGAAGCAAGCGATCATAAGTTTTGGTTAAATATTCTACAATAACTCGATCGCCCTTAAAAATGGGCATAAAGTTGGTATCACCCAACCAACGCGGCACAACATGCATGTGCAAATGTTCTTTGATACCCGCACCAGCCGCTAACCCCAAGTTCATACCTACATTACACCCTTGCGCATAAACGGCCTTTTTTAAAAGGCGGGTACAAAGGCCGGAAAATGCCATCAATTCTTGATTTTCTTCGGTGGATAGACCACCTAATTCATTGGTGTGCCGATAAGGCACAACCATGAGGTGGCCATTAGAATAAGGGTATTTGTTGAGAATAATAAAAGTGTGCTCGCCCCGCCACAAAATGAGATTGGCTTTATCTTTTTTTTTACTTTGCTTGGGATACTTACAAAAGATACAGCCTTTTTCTTGGTGACCTAAGAGATAATGGATTCTCCACGGAGCCCAGAGATTTTTCATGGATGACCTATGCCTTGGCAGGCGCATCGTCTTGATTGATGCGCTCTTTTAATTCTTTACCTACCTTGAAAAAAGGGATTCTGCGACTGCCTACAAAAACCGATTCACCCGACTTGGGGTTACGCCCATTGCGTGCCGGGCGACTGCGAATTTCAAAACTACCAAACCCTCTGATTTCAATGCGATTGCCTTTAGCTAAGGCTTCAACCATTTTATCAAAAACGGTTTCGATGATCATATCAACATCTTTGTGCGATAAATTCTGCACCCTGCCAGCTACAATATCAACCAGTTCGCTTTTATTCATACGGCATCCCCTTTCATCAAATATAAAAACTGCCTCTGCTTTAGATGATAAAACATTTTTAGCAAAGTGGTTTCTGCATCTTCGGTTAATAATAATTCTACAAAACTTTTTTTCTTACGACCCGGATAAGAGACATCGGGTTCGCCTTTAATGCCGGCTAGCTCTCCGGCCACTTTAATGGCGTCGCGCAGCCCACCCAATTGGTCGACTAACTTTTCTTGCAGGGCTTGCTCGCCCGTAAATACCCGGCCATCGGCAAGTGCATTGATTTGGTCGTCGGTAAAGCCTCGACCTTCTTGAACGGCACGCTTAAATTGGGCGTGCATATTGCCCAAAAGACTTTGCAAAAAAGCCCGTTCTTCTTCGGTCATGGGGCGAAGTGAACTGCCAATATCTTTCCTGGCCCCGGCCTTTAAGATTTCAGCTTTTACTTTAAATATGCCCAAGAAGCCTTCAATATTCACGTGATCCATCAATACCCCAATGCTACCCGTAATAGTGCCCGGCATGGCCAAGATTTTGTCGGAGGCTACAGCGATATAATATCCGCCACTGGCCGCCACCGACCCCATAGACACAACGACTTTTTTCTTTAATTTCAGTTTTTTGACGGCTTCGTAGATTTCTTGGGAAGGGCCGACGGCACCACCTGGGGAATCGATGCGTAAAACGACGGCTTTAATGGATTTGTTTTTTTCTACCTTTTCGAGGGTTTCGAGCGTGTCTTTGGCCTCCATGATCGTGCCTTCGATCTCGACCACGGCGACATCAGCGCCCGTATACTCTAAATTATCGGAACGACTGAGCAAGAAAAAGATAGCGACAATGAAGACGGTAAGCGAAGCTAGGAAGAACAGCAGAACACCGCTTAAAATCCACCAACCTCTTTTTTTCACATGAACTCCACCATGGATCCCGGGTCTGCGCCCGGGATGACGTAAGGGCTATTCGTTTTTAGGCTTCATGATGTCAGAAAACGTTGCTTTTACTTCTGACTGTTTGGATTTAAAATCAGCAAATGCCTTCTTTTGGTTAAATTTGCTCAACGCCCTGACGCTTAAGATGATCTTACGTTCTTTTTCATCGATTTGAATCACTTGCATGTCGATTTCGTCACCCACCTTGGGGGCATCGCCATCGAACTGATTCATAGGGATAAAGGCATCGACGGGATCACCTAAATCGATGGTAAAACCCTTAGAATCAATGGCCGCCACTTTACCTTTAACTTGATTATCGATTTCGAACTTTTTATTGATCACCTGCCACAGATCCTCGGGCAATTGTTTAATACCTAAAGAAATTCTTTCATTTTCTTTGTCGATGTTCAGAATAACAGCTTCGATTTCGTCACCCTTTTTGTAAAGGTCGTTGGGATGCTTGAATTTTTGATTCCAAGAGAAATCGGAAATATGCACTAAACCATCGATGTCTTCTTCAATGCCCACAAACACACCAAAATCGGTGATGTTTTTAGCAACACCTTTGACCTTTTGGCCAATGGGGTATTTTTCAGCCAGTGAATCCCAAGGATTGGGCTCGATTTGTTTCATGCCCAAGGAAATCCGCCGATTTTCTACATCGACACTCAATACCATGGCAGTTACTCGATCGCCCACCGAGACAATCTTGGAAGGGTGTTTCACCTTTTTCGACCAGGTCATTTCGGAAATATGAACCAAACCTTCAAAGCCTTCTTCAATTTCAATAAAGGCACCATAGTCGGTCACATTCACCACTCGGCCTTGCACGCGAGTGCCTACGGGGAATTTTTCCAACACCTTTTCCCAAGGATCTTGCAGCAATTGTTTTAAACCCAACGAAACTTTGTGCGAGTTTTCGTCGAATTTTAAAACCACTACTTTAATTTGTTGACCCACCGAAACAACTTCAGAAGGGTGGGCAATGCGCCCCCAGGTCATGTCGGTGATATGCAACAAGCCATCCACCCCGCCTAAGTCGATAAAGGCGCCGTAATCGGTCACATTCTTCACATGACCTTCTACCACTTGGCCTTCTTTAATGTTCTTGAGCAATTCTGTTTTGGCGGCCTCACGTTCTTTTTCTAAAATGGCGCGGCGTGATAGCACCACATTACTCTTTTGTTTATTGAGTTTAAGAATTTTAAAATTAAATTTTTTGCCCAATAGCCGATCTAAACTTTTAACGGGTTTAAGATCAATTTGTGAACCAGGTAAAAAGGCACGTACCCCGCCCACATTAACAACCATGCCGCCTTTGATTTTACTAATCACCACACCTTCAACGTCGCGATTCTCTCGTTCGGCTACTTCTAATTCGTCCCAGGCATGTAAGGCATCGGCCTTTTCTTTACTGAGCTCAACCAAACCTTCTGCATTTTCAACCGATTCAAAAACCACATCAACTGGGTCGCCTTCGGTGACAACTACTTCGCCATCCATATTTTTAAATTCGTGGATAGGAATTTGCCCCTCTGATTTAAAACCGATGTCAACAAACACATAATCGCGGCTCACCTTGACAATCTTTCCCTTGACCAAACTCCCCGTTTCAATTTTTTTTGTTTTGAGACTCTCTTCAAATAAGGCCCCAAATTCTTCTGTCGTATACGTCATAACTTTGTTTTTAAAACTCCTTTCAACTGCAACTTTTTAAATTATGGACCTCTTGCACAACCGTAGCGAGCGACCCAAGGACAAGGCGGGTCGGGGCCCCAAAACCGGAGCGTATATGAAAATACGTGAGGATTTTGGGGTGACCCAACGCAGTCATTGGGTCGCGCAGTAGGTTATGCAAGAGGTCCATTTAAGCTGGCGGAATATAGAGACTTTGACCTTAGCTGTCAAGGGATACCGGCACACCTATGGCCGATAAGTGGTTCCAAAACTCAGGGTAGCTTGTCCCCACACATTCCACATCATCAATACAACTGGGCCCTTGCGCAATCAGAGCGGCCACTGCCATGCTCATGGCAATACGATGATCCCCATGGCTATGAAAATGTGCCCCCTGCAAGGGCCCACCCCCTTGCACCCAAAAGGCTTCGGGCTTTGGCGTTACGGTGACCCCCAGCTTTTGCAATTCATTGGCCAGCGTGGCAATACGATCGGATTCTTTAACCCGCAGTTCACCTACATCTCGAAACTCTGAACGCCCCAAAGCCTTCGCTGCTGCAACTGCCAAGACTGGAATTTCGTCAATGAGCCGTGGCACCAAACGCCCTTTGACGTGGCAGGGTTTTAATTGACTATGCCGCACGACAAGCGTCGCCACGGCTTCCCCGCCTTGGGTAGGAAGCGGGCTAACAAGCACTTTTGCCCCCATTGATTTTAAAACGTCGATAATGCCGGTACGAGTGGGGTTAACCCCAATCTGTTCTAACTCGATCTCGGCCTTCGCAACAATCGAACCTGCTACCAAAAAAAATGCCGCTGAACTAATGTCGCCCGGAACCGTTAAATTTAAAGGAGTTAAACGAGAAGAACGTAATTTTAACTTAGTACCTTTGCTTTCAATATCAACTCCTTTGGCCTTAAATAAAATTTCGGTGTGATTTCGAGAAAGCGAGGGTTCTTCAACCACGGTTTCGCCTTGGGCATAAAGCCCGGCTAAGGCAAGGCAACTTTTGACCTGGGCACTGGCAATGGGAGAAATATAATGAATAGCCTTTAAGCCAGGGCTTGGGTCAATATGAATAAAGCGTTGCGTAGGCGACAAACGCTCTTCTCGAATCTTGGCCCCCATTTGAACTAAAGGCTGCATGACACGATCCATGGGGCGACGATTCAACGAGGCATCGCCGGTTAAGACTGAAGCAAAGCTTTGGCCTGCTAAAATGCCCATCATCAATCGCAAGGTTGTGCCTGAATTTTCACAATCTAAAACTTGCGTGGGGGCCTTAAGACCTTGCAAACCCTGCCCTTCGATGATGACTTGTTGGCCTTGCACTTGGATGGGAACACCCAATGCCTGAAAACACTGCATCGTAGCCTTAACATCTTCGCCGAGCAGCAAATTGTTAATAATACTTTTTCCCTCCGAAATGGCCGAGAACATCACCGCGCGATGCGAAATGGATTTATCCCCTGGAATTTTTATTTTTCCCGACAAATTTTGAGTGGGTTGAATAGAAACAGACTTCATAATTTACGACGCAAGCGAGACCCTAATTGAAAAAACTTTAACAAGGCACTGGCATTTTTTTTTCTTAAGAGTGATTTTAAAAACTGTAACCTGCCAATCATTAAATCAATGCTATCAAGAATAGGCTCGCGATTGGTTAAAAAAATATCTTGCCACATTTTGGGAGAACTGGCCGCCACCCGAGTAAAATCACGAAAACTGCTCCCTGCATAAGGAAACAGACGACCTTGCTGAACTTTTGAAACGACATACACTAACGAATAAGCCACGGCATGCGGCAGATGGCTTAAAAAAGCCACCATTTGATCATGAGCGGAAGCATTGATGAGATGAACATCAGCGCCTAGAACTTTTAACAAGGTAATTAATTTTTTCCCCTGCGAATGTTCATTATTCAACACAAACCATGCTCGCCCAAAAAAAAGATCTACCTTTGCCCCTAAAATACCCTCGATTTCATTGCCCGCCATAGGGTGCGAACCCACAAACTGAGAAATTTTGTAGCGCTTGGCTACTTTTAAAATTTCAGCTTTGGTGCTACCCACATCGATAATCAAACAAGATGGGCGAACCCATTTTTTAAGCCGAGGCAATACCTCTATGATCACCCGAATCGGTAAACACAACACAATCAAATCGGCTTCTTTCAACCAAGGCCCCAATTGGGCATGGGCCTGATCGACAAAACCTTTTTTAAGGGCATGGCGCCTAGGAAAGGCCTTACGATTGTAAGCTAAAATTTTATCGACTGCATGAACCTTTTTTAAAGCCCAAGCTAGCGACCCCCCCATTTGCCCCAAACCCAAAATAGCCACCTTGGAAAAGAGTGGGGACTTTTTCATGGATTGCCCTTGGGGTAAGAACCCAAAATTTTGAGCTGATGACAAAGCGATTCCATTTTTTCTAAAGCTGCCGCCACTTTAGGATCTTGGCGATGCCCATCGAGATCGATAAAAAATACATATTCCCAGGCCTCTTGGCGGCTAGGGCGTGACTCGATCTTGGTAAGATTGATATTAGCCTCGGCAAACACCTGCAAAACTTTGGCCAAAATCCCCACCTCATCTTTGGCCACAAACATGATCGAGGTTTTATCGTGGCCACTGGGTTGGGGGGCATATTGACCAATCACCCAAAAACGGGTGAAGTTTTGAGAAATATCTTCAATATTTGAAGCTAAGATTTTTAATTTATATTTTTCAGCCGCAAAGGCACTGCTAATGGCTGCCGCTTGTTTATCTTTTTTGGCCAAAAGTGCGGCCTGTGCTGTGCTGGGGGCACTGATCACTTTAACCTGAGGCAGTTTTTGTTCGATCCACTGCCGACATTGTGCCAAGGCCTGTTCATGGGAATATAATTTTTTGATCTTTTTAAGATCTTTTGTCACTGCAACTAAATGATGATGAATGGGCAAAAGCAATTCGCCCGAAATTTGTAAGCCAAATTCCATGAATAAATCGAAGGTAATGTTGATCACCCCTTCGGTAGAATTTTCAACCGGCACGACCCCATAGTGCGCACGCCCAGCTTCGACTTCTTCAAAGATGCTACGAATCGAAGGACGATCAAGAAATAACACGGAAGAACCAAATTTAGCTGCGGCGGCAGCATGGGAAAATGTGCCTTCGGGCCCTAAATAAGCAACCTTTAAAGTAGACTCTAAAGCAAGCGATGCCGATAAAATTTCACGAAAAATTACTTCGATGGCACGATCGGGATAGGGCCCTTTATTCTTAGCAATGAGTCGACGCAGCAGCAGTGCCTCCCGCTCGGGAACATGAAACGCGCCTTTGGCTGCTTGCTTTATTTTAGCAATTTGCTGAACTAAATCGCCTCGCTCCTGCAGTAAATGAAGCATTTTGTCATCGATGGCATCAATGGCTTGGCGAACCGGTTGCGAGGCAGGGGTAACCATGAAGGGAGATATAGATTTTAGGTTAACCAACGTCAATCATTTACTGCAACAGGTGGGTCCGAAAGGCCTTGATAAAATTCTTAAAACACCCATCTTCTAAAGCTAACATATCACTATCGGTTAAACCCGGTGGTGGTTCAAAACTGCCAATCAACTTTTTTACATGACGCAAATGATCGGATTCATCTTGGATGATCTTTTGAACGATGATTTTAATCGGTGAAGCCCCCAAACATTGCAAATAGGCAGGGTAAGTCTGCATGGCACGCAATTCGATAATGTAACTCACATAGGCATAAGTGCGATAGGGATCGTAATAGCCGCTGAGCTTTTGAAGGTAATCATTAATAGAACTATCGAGGGATTGAAAATACTCTTCTGAAATACCACAAATCTTAGCACGAATGGGTTCGGCCAAATTTAAGTGGCCAAACACCCTATGAGCCATTTGTTTTAGCATCAGACTATGCTGAATCTCATCGCCCAAGTGATGAACCTCTGAAGTGCTAACGGCATCGAAGGGCAAGGCCTTCACCATTTTACGATAACCAATATATTCTAAATAGCTTAAGGCCCGAAGCCAAAAAAAATGGGTATGTTCTTGCCCTACTACCTCTTCAATAAAGGTAGAAAAAAAAGTGTTCGGGTTATTCATATGCATAGATGGATGCCCTTACTGCTAATCGTACAGACCGTCAACATGGTTTTTGTACTTCATGTAATGCTTCAGTCTTGCAGGGAGAGCGCTTGGGTTGTTGAGGAAGCCATCGCGGAAGCGGCGGGGCGCCCCCATGCGGGCTAGCCGGCATGGAAAGCCGAGGCCCGCCGCAGGCGGGAACGCGGAAGGCTTCCGTGCCGGCTAGCCCCATGAGAAGATATGGATGACCTCAGCACTTGCCACCGGGCGCTGGTTAGCCCAATAAGAG
>JACPFA010000010.1 GCA_016183235.1 Deltaproteobacteria bacterium | reverse complement strand
TTGTGCCTCAATCTTCCCCTGCCAATGCCGCTCCCTCGCCTCACGCTTATTGATGTCTGCCATTCATCACCTCCTGGTTATGGCAGATCTTTTATATCATTTCCTTACCGCTTGTAAGATGGACTTGCTTGATCGCTTACAATTGATAAGGATATACACAATGTAGAAACCCTTAAAGGGGTATATCAAAAACTTGCTAATGAGTCCTTGAGTGCAGCTCGGGATTCTGCATCATCGGGGGATATTGATTCAGTAGACCAATATTTATCGGACTATGCAAAGTATGCTGAGAAAGCTCAATTACCTATGCTGGATGATGAAAAGGTTGCTGGCATTCGTGAACAAGCCGGTCGTATTAGGGCACTATTGAAAGATCCAACTAATAGGCAAATTATTATTGAGCGACTTATAACATATGTAAACGACATGCTACAAAGTCCCGATCGGTACGAATTTCGTTCAACATTTCTTGCGTGCAATTTTGCTAATTCTTTCTTTCAAATAGATGTTTACGAGAAGTCGAACGGAGATCGGGTTTTGAGTTTTCAGACAGAAGGTGATACCCCTAACCGATGGATAGCGAGCCTCTCCGGAGAACTCCATTTTGATTTATCGACCGAGGGAGACACTGCCCTATTAACAGCGGCACTCAAAAAATTTCTGGAGATTAAATCCCAATAGCTCAAAACAAGGGTTGATTTTAGAATCACGGTTCAAAGGGACTTTATTGTTGATTTAAATGAAAATACTTTAAAATGATTGTATAGAATTCTTCGAGATCTTTTAAATTATTTTTCAAAATTGATTTTAAAATTTCAGGATCGATAGCTGAGTAGTCGTGAACAGCAATATTTCGGAAACCAACCATGTGTTGCAATTTTTCGGAAAGAGCTGGTTCGATAATCTTGTTTTGTTCTAAAATCTTAAAATTTTCTTTCAATTCACTCGGCAAGCCAAGCCCTTCATCGGCAATAACATGAGCTGCTAAATCAATGGTTGTTTGAACAGCTCGTTGTAAATTTAATACAAAAATATCTTGAACATCCATATCATCTAAAGATTTTGGGCCATTTTTTGTTTTGGTATGAATGCGTTTAAGGCAATTCTGGATTTGTTTAATTTTTTCAAATACAACGTCTTGGTTAACCATAAACTCTACCTTTAAGAATAGCCTTTTCGATGGGGGCGCGGATGCGTTTGAGATCTTCATATTCGACTAAGGATCTTGAGGCAAATTCAGTTAAATAACTTGGCTTTTGATTAAGGAGAAGTGTGCCTTGAGTAAAAATTTGATGTTTTAAGATGGGGTTGGCTTTGTTTAAATTGATTAAGTCAACCGGAGTTTGTAACTGAGTTGATAAGGCTTCTTTTTGATCCATGAATTGATCGAAGGTGGGGAGTTGATGGGGGTCAAAAAACACTGCCAGATCAATATCGCTATTCAAAGTAGATTGGTCCTTTGCTTGAGAGCCAAAAAGAACAACGGCTAGAGCACCGGGCAATTTTTTAAAAAAGTTGGTGATTTCGTTTTTTATAGATACATCCATAATGGCAGGGTCTTAAAAATCATATGAAAAGTCAATCAGTTTAGTGAGTCAACGAATTTGCAGTTATATAAAAAGAGAACGGGGGTATCCTTGTTGGAAAACGTGCACCGCGATCCCTAGTCGAACTAAAAAATTTTTTGTTTTTAATTGAGTTAGAGTATTCCTTCGTCATCCTCTAACTCAAAAAAACAATAAAATTTTTAAGTCCTCCTACGGGCTCGCTCCTTGCACAATGTTTTCCAACAAGGATACCCCCGTTCTCTTTTTATATAACTGCAAATATTTGAAGAAATATAAAAAGTCTTCTTGAAGGGCCGCAAGGGGGCAGCTTGAGAACCTGTAGCACGGGAGTGAAGACGTAGGAGGTCAAAAAAATCCTATTATTTTTTTGAATTAGAGGACGACAGAGGAGTACTCTAATTCAACCAAAAATAAAGGATTTTTTTGGCCGAGTAGGCTTCACGGGTGCGGGTTCTCAAGCTGCCCCCTTGCGGCCCTTCAAGAAGACTTTTTAGGTGCTGCGATTTGTAGTGAAGAGTTAAGAGAGTTCGAGCATTTTTTTGAGGGGAAGGTAGGCTTGGAGGCGCAAGCTTTCTTCGATGATGATTTCGGGGGTTTCGTTTTTCATGCAGGCGAGTAGCTTTTCTAAGGTGTTGAGCCGCATGTAGGGGCATTCGTTGCACGAGCAGCCCGATTGGTTGGGGCCTTCTACAAAAACTTTTTGAGGAGAGGCCTTCTTCATTTGATGAATAATCCCTGATTCGGTCAAAACAATGAAGGTGGAGTGTTTATCTTCTTTTGTAAATTGCAATAATTTGCTGGTTGACCCAATAAAATCAGCGTGGGCCAGAATATTTTCTTCGCATTCTGGGTGGGCAATGACCAGGGCTTCGGGATAGTCTAGCTTTAATTCTAACAATTTTTTTAAATTAAATGTTTCATGAACAATGCACACCCCTTGCCACAACACCATTTCGCGGCCAGTTTTCTTGACCAAATAATTTCCCAGATGGCGGTCTGGGCCAAATAAAACCGTGCGATCTTTGGGGATAGAACGAATAATTTTTTCGGCATTACTGCTGGTGACAATCACATCGCTTAAGGCCTTAATTTCAACGTTCGAATTGATATACATGGCAACATAAGGGTTGTTGAGTTTGGATTTGAAATATTGAAACGGTGCGGGCTGGCAGCTATCGGCCAAGGAACAGCCAGCGTCTAAATCGGGCAGCAAAACTTTTTTATGGGGGTTTAAAATCTTAGCGGTTTCAGCCATGAACTTTACACCACAAAACACAATCGTGGCTTGGTTATTTTTTTCACAATATTGGGCCAAAGCCAACGAGTCCCCTACAAAATCCGCCAATTCTTGGATAGCGGGTTCTTGATAATAGTGGGCGACTATGGTGGCGTTAAGCCGCTTTTTTTCTTTTAATATTTGCTCAATAACGTCCATTGTGTTTTAGCTTAACTCTGTGAAACAGACTTAGTCAATTGCTGTCATATTGAGGAGTGAAGTGCATGCGCGTTTTAATCACCGGTGGGGCGGGGTTCATTGGTAGCCATACTCAAGACCGTTGTTTAGAGTTGGGTTACGAAGTGGCCATTTTAGATAATCTTTTTAGCGGCAAAAAAGAAAATATTAATCCAAATTCAAAATTTTACCATCTTGATATTCGGGCCAGTGAAGTTGAAGCGGTCTTTCAAGAGTTTTGCCCTGAAATCATGATCCATATGGCAGCCCAGATGGATGTGCGTAAATCCGTGGCCGACCCTCGTTTTGATTGTGAGGTCAATGGGTTGGGTACCCTCAATTTACTGCAAAATTGCGTGAAAGCCGGTACCCAAAAGGTCATCTTTGCTTCAACGGGTGGGGCTCTTTATGGCGAACAACAAGAGTTCCCAGCCACTGAAACTCACCCCACGTACCCTGAGTCTCCCTATGGCATCACAAAATTGTTAGGCGAAAAATACCTCTATTTTTATTATAAAAATTATCAGCTCCCTTATGTTTGCTTAAGATTGAGCAATGTTTATGGGCCCAGGCAAAACCCCCATGGCGAGGCCGGGGTGGTGGCTATTTTTTGTGCTAAACTACTGGCCGGTGACCCGGTGACCATCTTTGGTGATGGCTTGCAAACCCGTGACTTTGTTTTTGTGGGGGATGTGGTCAATGCAGCCCAATTGGCTATGCAGGGCACAAAAGTAGGGGAATATAATGTCAGCACTGCGCAAGAAACCTCGGTTAAAGGCCTTTGGCAAGCATTGCAGCGTTTATTGCCAGAAGCGCTCAAACCCCATTATGCCCCAGCCCGCCCTGGGGAGCAGCAACGCAGTGTTATTTCTTATCAAAAGGTCAAAAAAGACTTGGGGTGGGAACCCCAAGTAAACCTAAACGAAGGTTTAGCCAAAACCCTTGAATATTTTAAATTTTTAGCAACTTAAAATCATCCCATACGATTTTAAAAGAAACCCTGGGGATCTTAATATTTATTAGAAAACACAATTTGGGGGGCTAGCTTAATGGCCGACGGCGACGATGGTATCCGCTATTTGCATTTTCGCTTTGATCAAGGCGATTTGCAAAAATGCCTACAACCACCACTTAATCCAACAAAGCCAAACGGCAAGAAGGCAGACCCTTGTTTGCTCAATGGCACTTATTACTCAGCTAGTAGGGACCTGGCTAAACTCTATGTAGAACTTCCTCTTTCTGCTAAACGTGCGCCGGGGGGAGTATTTGAATTTACTCTCCAACCTTATCCTGGTGAGAAAACCCTTGTTGCCCTTTGGGATGATCGAGTGGTGCAAGGTTTAAACCAATCCATGCGGGCCGTTATCTCTTTGCAAAATCAGATTTCTATTCAAGCCGACAGTAGTGTTTTTGAAGACCAATGGCCTAAACTCAATGAAATTATTACCGACTATACCGTATGGGGGCCAGAGTCAGGGCAATATCATTTGGGTAAGGAATTATTAAAAAAGATGGTGGTCGATTTAGTGCAAAAAATCACCTTTGGGGTTGAAGGAGAAATGAGGTTATCTTTAGAGCTTTCGGGCATTATTGATAGTGTCTTAAACTTAAGTCTTAAATATGAAGATGTTGATTCAATTGAGGTTGGTTTAGAGAATCCCCTCAAAATTTATTTAACTGAGGATCAGCGAGCCCGTTTAGCAAAAATCAAGGCTTTGGCGGTATTGGTTTATCTTTTTACAGAAAAGTTTAATTTTGTTTTTAAATATGCCAACGCAAAAAGTATCCCGGCAGAGTTGCGATCGGTCCGAAGTCAACTGGTGAAGGTCTTGGAGAATGTAGCAGCGAAGATCTTATTTGAAGAGTGGGTGCCCAACGAATCTTCGCCCGAAGATGGCAAAGCCTATTTTACCAACGAACAAACAGATTTAAGTTTGGTTTTAAACGAGGTCATCATCACAGCTGCCAGCATTTATGCCAAAGACTTAAGCGTCCGTGAAGGGAAGGGGGATGGGGTAGAAGAATTTTTTACTTCTTTATCAGAGGTGGCAGGCATTTTTAAAGATATCGTGCGTAAGGGGCCGAATAGTGCTCATTTATGGCAAAAGATTCCCGATTCTATTGCCGGTCGTTTAAGACTCATCCAGAGGGCAGGTAGTTTAGAAAAACATTTTTTAGAAGCTAAGCAGGCCAATCTATCCCATTTATTAGTTCAATCAAAACAAGCCGACTTTTCTGGCCAAGAGGCCTTTGTTGCCACCATCGAGCGGCTTTACACAACTTCGCCCATCGGGCGTACGGTGGTAACAATTTTCTTTAAGCACACAAAATTTACCTCAGCAGGTGAATTGGCCGAAGAAGGGGCTGATGGAGAGGCCATTCTCGAAGATTTAAAACGATTGGATGAAAAAATAGAAGGGATTACCGATAAACTTTCCAAGGCTGATTTACAAGACTACCTTAAAATTAATTTTCCTAAAAGTGCCTGGGAGGCGATTCAAGATAAAAATTTAAATGAGGCCCAACTAAGGGAATATATACGCGGGCAATTTTTTAAAGTGCTCGATCAATTAAGTAATGTATTTCTTAATGCCCGGTTACGCGATGTGCCTTGCTTATTGTCTTTTTCGAAGGGTAAACTGCAATATGTTTATAATCTCCAATATTCTTATAATCTTCACCACCATGCTGCTTCCAGGCGAGACATGGGTTTCGTGGTGCAATGGATCAATGAAAATCTTTTAGAGTTTAATAGCACACCCTCGACCCCCAACCCCTTTCGCCCTTGGGTGCAATTTACTCCAGCAGTCATTACGATTTTAGGTGGGGTTGCTACTGGCGTCGTTTGTGGTTTGAAGGGAAGGTCTCATGGCTGTTACGCGTCGGCTACGGTTACAGCAGCAGGGCTTGGTGTGTCGACCGGCGAGTTCATTAATTACTACGGGAACCCTCAATATAATTGGGATGAAGATCGCTGGTTTTGGCCCACTCTCTTAGGGGGTATTGCTGCGGGCACCACGGCAGGGATTTTGTGGGGTGCCGTTGGAGTAGAAGAAGAGGCAACAGGAGTTTTGCCTGCGGATAATGGCACTCGCAATTGGGAAGGTGTATTTGGCCCACTTAGCCTCCCTAAAGTTAGAACCTATTTTCAATTTGGGAGTTCCTTTTGAATAGTGATTTCCAAATTATTGATATTGATTTATTGTCAGATGGTTGTCTCAAAGAGAACGGTTCTCCTAAAGACAAGACTTGTGAGTTGTCGGTTACGGTGGCTGATGTTTCTCAAAATCCCATTCAATCGGTTGAAACCGTTGGTGTGACCATCAATGGAAAGTCACCTGGAGAGAAGTGGAATGCTACCATAAACAGTTCTTCTTATACCTTTGAATATCAGCCCTTGTTAGATTATTTAAAGGCTCAAAAGACTTTTCGCGAACATCCTCTTTTACAAAAATACAAAAACGATAATTATTTTGATTTTATTGCCGATCAAATCAGCTTAGGGATCATTGGCAATAAGGTTCTGCAAAGCATGGGGCGTGACAATGCTGTATATTCTTTTACTGAGAGAGTGCAAAGATTTATTCATAGCGCGCTCACAATTCCCATTCCATCCGATTATTTTTCGACTGAAGGTCGAACTTTAGAAGGTGTGCAGGCCAAGAATTTTGATTATTTTCATACTTTACTTCAGGCATTACATCACTTTCGTATAGGTTTTAACGCCCATTTTCGAAGATTTGTTCAAGATGAAACAACTCCAGCAGGTGTTGCATTAAAGAAGTTACCACCCGAAGATGGTTCACCCTTTGATAAAATGATTCAGGCCTTAACCCCTGAACAAAAAGAACAATTCAGCCAGGTATTAACCCAACTTTTCATAACGGTGTTCTTTGATCCCGCTCTTCAAAACCTCGAACCCGATGCGAAATATAAACTTTTATGGAGCAAGCTTTTAACCCCCGAACTTACTCGTTTTGCCCAAACCTATCAGCAGATCTTTGCTAATGACATCAAACAAGGGCATTTCCCTAATTTTTATCAGTTACTAGGGGCCGCTGTTTTCCAAATGATGCTGGTTGAAAATCAGAGCAATGCCAGCGGGCTTGCCGGTACAGTTCTTCTTAATGTGAATAATTGGGGTATTCATGATTTGATTCAATTACCCAACGAGCAAGCTGCTCTTAAGGGTTTGCGAAATATGATTACTTTTAGTTATTTTCATGACGACTCCGATGGTACGAAAATAGTTGATGAGCTTTTTATACATCTTAAGGTGGAATATGTGCAAGGGCATCCCAATTTAATTGTTAACTTTGAAGATCTCATTTCTAAAGTCAGAGGCCCGCAGTGGACGCTTTTAAATTTAGCTGCCAAGCGCAAGAGGATGCAAGCTATTCAGCGGGCCGTGAATGTATTGTTTAATCCAAAAGAGAATGATGTAGTTATTTTTGATCGCAATACTTTTGTCCCTTTTGATAAGGCTTGGATTAAGCCAAAGGGAATGACAGGCTTAAGTGAGCTCAAGCTTGAAATGCAAAGCGCTTGGCAAGAAATTAAAGCAGAAGAAGAGAAGGTGACCCGAGATCCTTATTTTTACCTCATGCTGGGTGAGGTGGCAGCTACCATTGGGTTGGGAGCGGCAGCAGGGGTTGAGTGGGATGATCCTGAAACGCGTGATTGGCTTTTAATTGGCGCTTCTACTACAGCCGGGGCTGCTTTGGGTGATGGGATTTGTCGTTTAGCCGGGGCTAAAGAGGGATGGCAAAAGTTAATGTGTCATATAGGGGGTGCTGCTGTTGGGAATTTAGCCGCAGGGCTTGGCACTCAACGCTATCTCATGACTTTTGATTTTAATGGTGCGGGTAAACAATTCAAAGATGACACTCCCCCTGAGGGTCAGCGCAATTGGTCGCATGAATTTGGACCTTGATGAATGGATGTTATTGCGAGCGTCTGTGAAGCAATGACATCGGTCGGTCAGGCAGGCAGAAGAGATTGCGGAATTTATCCTGAGGCTCGCCGAAGGACCCCCAAGGGGTTCGCAATGACAGATTCGTCAAGGCCTAGTCCTTCGACAGCTTAATTTTTATCTTACAATAGCGCTCAGGACTAGTGCTGAGCGTTTAATTATTTTTCTCAAAGAGAAAATAATTAAATTGTCGAAGCACTAGCTTTTAAATTTATTCTTTTAGCTAATCTAATATCTTCGGCAATTTGTGTTTTGAGCGCTTCAATCGATTCAAATTTTCGTTCTTCTCGGATTTGGCTTAAAAAGTATAAACGTATTTTTTCTCCATAAATATCTTTTTTGAAATTCAAAATATAAGTTTCGATTGAAAGTGGATTTTTACCAAAGGTGGGGTTTAAACCCACATTAGTGACGGAAGGGTAAAGACGATTTTTAAATCGCACTTTTGTAGCATAAACTCCGGTGGTTGGAATTAAGGTGTTTTGAGGGGCAAGATTAGCTGTGGGAATCCCCAATTTTTTCCCCCGCGCCTTTCCCCTAATGATAGTCCCGTCCATATAATAATAACGCCCCAATAAATTTTTGGCTTTTTCAACTTGCCCCGTTTCAACAAGGTGGCGAATTTGCGAAGAACTCACTAGCGTTTCACCCTTTAAATAAGCATGCATGATGAAACATTTTATGTTGTGAGCTTTGCAAAGTTCTTGCAACAGTTCTACATTACCCACGCGATGCCGACCAAAAGTAAAATCATAACCCGCTACCACTGCGGCAGCATGCAGGTTTTTTACAATGACATGGTTAAACCAGGTTTCGGGAGTTTGATGGGCAAATTTAAGATTAAAAGGTTCAATAACTAAATAGGGGATTTTTAGGTCATGGATAGCCTCAATTTTTTGCTCAAGGGTCATGATCATGTTGGGGGCAGATGCCCTGGCTAGGGCAAGGGCAGGGTGGGGGTAAAAGGTATAAATAATTGTTTTGAGTCTTAAGAGTTTGGCTTTAGTTTTTGCCCATTGAAACATTTTTTGGTGGGCAAGATGAACCCCATCAAAATTACCTAATACCACGATGGTTTTGATAGATTTTTTAGGGAATTTTTTTGAACCAGAGATGATTTTCATAATACAGAATTAAACTAATGCCTAAGCACGTAAAAACTTTCCTTCGTCGAAAAGTCTTGATGGTCGGTGGCAACGACAGTAACCAAATGATTTTTATCCTTAGCAAGTTCAATGTCGGTGTTAAAATTTTGACTTTTTCCACCAACCTTAGGGTCTTTAAAATATTTTAGGTAAACTTTTTCTTCACCCAAATAAACCGAAATTTCTTTGATGCTCATGTCATCTTGGGCTTTACCCTTGAGGGTGAGTTTCTTTTTGTCAGTTCTGGGCGCTAGGGCATTTAAATCTAAATTTAAAGTTGGAGGTTGTAGTTTAGTACCCATGGGTAGCTCGAAAGAAGCTTTATTGATCTGGAAAATCAAGGTGCGGCCAAGAGTTTCTAATAACTTGTTATCGCTTACCACAAATTCAAGTTTGAGTTGATCTTTGGGGTAATCTTTGGCTACCTGAAATCTTAAGAGAGCTTCTTTGGATTGGTCCACATCGAGTCGACCCAATTTGTCACGGCCTTTGATCAAAAAAATCTTTTCGCCTTCGGTATTTTTTAAATTTGAAGAAGTTTCGAGGCTAGGCCCACTGCCTTGATTATAAACCTGAAATTTTAAAGTGATGATTTCTCCGGGGTCAATATTTTTGTCGCCATTGCCACGTGAATCTAGCGTGCCGTCGTCGATCAATTGATAACTAAAAGCAAAACGTGGTTGAGGGAGGGCTTGTAGGGGGACCACAATTTCAAAGGGTTCAGGGGCCTTTTGATTATCTTCGGTGAACTTAAAAGTGATAATATCTTCCCGATTTAACATGGCCTCGGGCATTTTAATTTTAACAGTCCAACTTTTTTCTTCATTAGGTTTTAAATTGCCAAATACAAATTCTTTACCTTTAAAAAGGTAATTTTCAGACTCTGTTTTGGCAATGAGGTGATAAAATTGACCATCACCCACATTTTTTATTTTTAATTCTAAGTAGGATTCGGTTCCGGCTGGCATGGCAGTGAGAGGGTTGTGTTGGCTATCATAAATTTGATAACTGACATTAGCCCTGGGGTTACCCGCTACCGTGCCTTCGCTCCAATCAATGCCTATTTTGGCTAATTGTTCGCCAATCTTACTTTCTTCAGTTTGGGCAAGCTTTTCGATTAAGGGTTTAGAGGCTTCGATGAGGGCAGGGCGTTCAACCTGATTTGCTTGTAAAATAATTTGTTGGGCTAGAATAACCGGAAAATCTTTTTCAAGGTTGACATTATCAGAGTATTCTTCGGCTTCGTCATCTTCTAATTCAGGGTCGGGCGGGTTTTCTATAAAATGAGTGATGGTGTAGGTTGATTTGTTGTTTTTGTTATGGGTAGAACTAAGATGTTTTTCTAAATCTTTTTCTTTAAAGCCTTCTTCGGGCAACATTTTGATTTTTTCGGGAGTTGCATAAGCAGGAGTGAGTAAAATATCGGGGATAATCCCTACCGATTGAATAGACTCATTACCGGGCGTGAGGTACTGGGCAATCGTGAGTTTGAGCGCACTCCCATCTTTAAGGGTATAAACCGATTGCACGCTACCTTTGCCAAAGGTGGTTTCACCCAAAATGATCGCTCGGTCATTATTTTTAAGAGCCCCAGCAACAATTTCTGAAGCCGAGGCACTTTTTTGATTCACCAACACCACCATGGGATAGGGGGGTTCGGTGCCAAAGGCCCTGGCTTCATCAACTTCTTTAATTTTATCATCAGCACCCACGGTTAAAACAATCGTGCCCCGTTCTAAAAATAAATCAGAGATGTGAATGGCTTGATTGAGCAAGCCACCGGGGTTATTGCGCAGATCAAGAATCACGCCTTTAAAATTTTTGGCACTGGCTCTTAGATTTTTTAGTTTGTTTTTAACTTCGGCCTTGGTTTCTTCTTGAAAATTTTTAATTTTAATATAAGCCACCTGCCCTAGGGCATCATCTAATAGCTTAGCCTGGACGCTGACAATTTTTATTACCGCCCGGGTTAGTTGTACTGTCATGGGTTCTGGGTTAGGGTCACGGACAACTGTCAAAGATACTTTGGTACCTATTTTGCCACGCATGAGTTCAACCGCTTCATTGAGTGACATGTTGACGGTGGCTTGATCACCAATCTTAATAATTTTATCTTTAGGTTTTAGCCCGGCTGTCCAGGCGGGGGTGTCAGGTAATGGTGCGATGATCATGAGATCACCATCACGCATGCCAATGACAATACCCAAACCACCAAATTCACCTTCGGTTTGAGTTTTAAATTCGCTAAAAAATTTAGGTGTTAAGAGGGTAGAATGGGGATCGAGGTTTTCGAGTGCACCATTAATAGCGGCGTATTCTAGGTTGCGCAGTTCTACTTCTCCTGTGTAATGATCTTCAATAAAGACAAAGGCCTTTTGTATAACCGGAATGATATCCATGAGATTTTTTAACAAGGGGATATGAAGTCCTTTTTCTTGGTCAGCCACCTGAATCGTAAAATGCGACCCTTCTTCAGGAAAGCGCACCAAAATCTCCGAAGCCGACTTTCCTAGGGCCAGCATGGCAGCCCGCAACATTTGGCGGGGATTGATGTTGGATTTATCGTAATAATACTTATTAACCAGTTCAAGCGTTTGGCTAAAGGTCTCGGCTCGAGAAAAATCAGAGGGTTCCTTATGACGTTCAAGACTGTCCCAGGTAAGCCACGAGGGGGCATATTCAGGGAACTGGATTAGAAAAAAAGCAGTACCGCTTACCAGTACAACTAAAACCGCAATCAAACTCATTAATTTTTTTGAGAATTTAATCATCAATGGCTCATTCCAGGTTAAAATCACTCGCTGCACTTTAATGGATCAGCGCGGTCTTTGGCAAGTAACTTAAACGAAGCTGAAAATATCGTGTCATTCTGAACCCAGCAGGGTGAAGAATCTTCCATTTTTTTCTTCAATTCATTTGCAAATCGGGTCACGTCTTTTCGAGGTAGGGAGAGGCCAATGGAGAGCCCGCGCCCGGTCGGCCTACTCGGGCTAAAAAATTTTTTGTTTTTAATTGAATTAGAGTACTCCTCTGTCGTCCTCTAATTCAAAAAAACAATAAAATTTTTTAGCCCTCCGGAGCCTGTCCTGAGGCTTTGCGAAGGATCCGCCCTCCTGCGCTAAAAGGCTCTCCCTTGACCTCTCCCTACCTCGAAAAGACTTTCTCGCAAATATTTGAGATTATATAAAAAGCGAGTGAGGCGACTTTGCAGTTGAGTTAGCTTTTTCGACCCATCGCGGAATCGCCGGGGCCCCCAATGCGAGTTAGCCGTCATGGAAAGCCGAGGCCGCCGAAGGCGGAACGCGGAAGGATTCCGTGACGGCTAACTCCATTAGGGTCGGCGATGGAGCGCCGGGTCGAAAAAGCTAACTCAACTGCAAAGTCGCCTCACTCGCTTTTTAGGTGGCCAATGTTCTGCAATGGGGCTTGGGTTGACTTGAATTGATTGTGCGTGTTAGTTGCGCTTGATGAAATTAAGTTTTCGCAATCGGCTTCGGTTTTCTCCTTTCTTGGCCCAATTGGTGGTCATTCGGCGATGCAATTTAGCTTGTGGTTATTGTAATGAATTTGACGCGAACTCTAGCCCGGTTGATACGGGGCTCTTAAAAGAGCGGCTCGAAAAATTAAAAGCATTGGGGACGTTTGGGATTTGTTTAACGGGTGGTGAGCCGACGTTACATCCTGATTTGCCCGAATTAGTCGCTTATTGTCGCGAACTAAAATTTTTTCGTACGGGGATGATTTCGAATGGATTACTTTTAACGCCTAAATTAATTCAACGTCTCAATGAAGCTGGGTTGCAAGAATTGCAAATTTCCATCGATGGGGTGAAACAAAATGCGACGACTTCTAAGGTGCTAGATAATTTGCGTAAGCGCCTCCGAGAGTTGAAAGAAAATGCAAAATTCAAAATTACAATTTCCGGGGTAGTTGGAGCTTGCCCACCCGAAGAAACTTTTGAAGTTATTCAATATGCAAAAGAACTCAAATTTACCCCTCGGGTTTTATTGGTTCACGATCATGATGGGCAAGTCAAACTAACCCCTGAACAATTGGCCGTTTATTACAATCTTAAAAAAACCTTGCCCAAAACTTGGAAGGATTTTTCTGACTATCGGGATCGTTTGATTAAAGAGGGCACAGCGCCTTTTAAATGTCGTGCTGGCAGTCGGTATCTTTATGTTGATGAATTTGGCAATATCCCGTGGTGCTCTCAAACCAGGGATGGGTGGTCGAAACCATTGTTAGAATATCAATTTGAAGACCTAAAAGAACAATTTTATACTTACAAATCTTGCCAAGACAATTGCACGCTCGGATGCGTGCGTTCTTCATCATCACTGGATCATTGGCGGTATCAAAACCCCCATCATAGAAGACCTCTTGCAGAACCGTCGCGAGCAACCCAAGGACAAGGCGGGTCGGGGCCCCAAAACCGGAGCGTATATGGAAATACGTGAGGATTTTGGGGTGACCCAACGCAGTCATTGGGTTGCGCAGTAGGTTATGCAAGAGGTCTGGTGCCGGAGGTCGGACTCGAACCGACACGGGCAGTGCCCACACGATTTTGAGTCGTGCGCGTCTACCAATTTCGCCACACCGGCTATATACCCCATTCCCAATTCCCTCCCCCTAAGGGGGAGGAGTTAAGAGGAGAGGGTATAACAATTTTTCCTTCCCACTCCACGGATCGCCTAAAAGGGTCATCTACTGCGTTGCCCGGAGCCTGTTCTGAGGGAACCGAAGGATCACACTCCCTGAGGCGTATATCAGTATACGCCTCAGTCGGTCTCCTCGGGCGCCTTGTATATGACCCTTTTAGACGATCCTTCGTTTCCTATACGGATCATCTAAAATGGTCATCTGCAGTAAAACAGATTGGCTAGTTGGTCAAATCATTTTATTTGATTTAGAGGTCCCCTTTAGATTTCGAGTACAGAATATCAACGATCGATATAATCCACAAAATTAAGAGAATGGCTAACAAACTGAGTAAGGTGCTCCCCTGGGCGTCAAATACATTTTTGAATGTTGTGGTGAATTTATTCCAAAAACTGATCTGATGGGCAACCTCACGGGCTTGAATGAAAAATTGTACAGTAAAAGTCACTAACAAAGTTATGAAGGAAAGCAGGGTAAAAAAAATGAGTAAATAGCCTTTGATTTTAAAGCCTAAAGATACCTGGCCACTGCCAGGAAGAACCAAGGCTGAATAGAAAAGTGCCAGTTTAAATTTATTTTTTTTTGTTTCGATCATTCGATTGGCATCGCCCAAAAAATAGGCAATTTGCTATTTGGCTACAATTTTGGGCAACAATTATTTATTCTAGCGAGACTTCCACAGAGTTACCAACAATTTTTCAACAATTGTTGTTAATTGGCAGAATCTTTCATTGACACATAGCCGCACCTAAAAAGTGCGCGGGGGTGTCTCTGTTTGAAAACATTGCGCGATACCCTAACGCATGCGTCTCAGGGCAGGCTCCGGAGGGTTATTGTAATGCTGTCATTGCGAGCCCAACGGGCGTGGCAATCCCATCGCTTAAACAGAAGAGATTGCTTCGCCCTGCTGGGCTCGCAATGACAGAGGATTTCTCTTGGACAAACGGTGCGCGTTTTCAAACAGAGACACCCCCGCGCACTTTTTATATTCTCCAATTTAAATATACTGGAATTTTTTGGTAGTGTTGTCTAAAAGCAGTGCTGGCGTTTTTATCCAACATTTCCCGCCGCTATAGCTCAGCTGGTAGAGCAACTCATTCGTAATGAGTAGGTCAGCGGTTCGATTCCGCTTGGCGGCTTAATTCCTTTTTAAGTTCAAGGCGAGTATTGCGGTCTAAATGGTAGATGTAAATGAAACCAAGGCTGCTCCACACCACCATGCGTAAGCGGCGCAGGATTTGAATTGAAGTGCCGATGGCCGGGTCTTGGTTGAGTAGGTGAAAGAAGCCGGCGTAAGCCCCCTCGAGCGCCCCTACCGAGCTGGGTAGTAAAACAAACACCATATTAATAATGGCTGTGACCGAACCCAATAAATAAGCGGTGTCCCAACTTAGGGGGGTTTTTAAAAAATAGGCGGCTACAAAGATTTCAACCACAACCAAGAGCCTTGCCATAAACTGAAATAAAAAGGCTGTGGCAAAACCCATTCGATGATGAAGATAAAATTGGCTGATGAGTTGATCAATCTCTTTGGCCTTTTGCAGAGTCTGTGCAGACCAGTGTTTTTTAATTTTTAGCTGTGTTAACGTGTCGATCAAAAATTCAAAAACCCCTTCATGTTGCCTACGATACCAATAAAGGGTCATGATCAACATAAAGGCGAGTGCAAGTATAAAGCCAAATTCCAAACTAGGTGGAAAGTTAAACTTTAGGAACGCGATGACCATTCCAATGATCATAAAAACAACCAGCGCCATGGTATGAAGGGTTCGGTCAATCACAACGCTTGCAGTGCCTTGGGGAATAGAGATCCACTTTTTTAAAAGATAAATGCGTACCGGGTCGCCTCCGCCCCAACCCAATGGATTGATATTATTAACCGCTTCTCCCACAACCTTGACCATCCAGAGGTGAAAGAAGGGGACAGTAGGGCGATTATTTTTCAAAAATTGAAGCCATGCCCAACTTAAGAAAAAGAAACTAAGAAATGAGGGAAGTAGAAAAGGGAAAAAATTCCAACCTAAGGTCTTAAGGTAGCCCCAAATATCTTGAACCCCCAATCGATAAATGAGCCAACCCGTAAAGACCACGCCTAAGCCTAATAAAATATAGCTTATCCAAAGGGAATGCCGTAAAAATTTAAAGCGGGATAAAAGCGACATGGTCAATAATTGCCCTCTCCCTTAACAATAATGGCTTGCTTTGTATACCCTTTTGGCATTATTAGCCCCAGATGGCTCTTCAAGAAGCGATTCGTTTATTCGACTCAAAACCCATTGTGGCACATTTGTATGTCACCGATCAGTGTAACTTAGACTGCCATTATTGTAACGAATATGACAATTCTTCTCCCCATCCGGAGCTTAGTGATTTAAAAAAATATCTTCAAAAAATTCGAGAATTGGGTGTGTTAAGAATAGGCCTGCAGGGTGGCGAACCTCTGTTGTATCCTCACATTATGGAAGTCATTCGTTATGCCAAGGGTTTAGGTTTTACTAAAATTAGCATGTCGACCAATGGTTTTATGCTAACTGAAAAGGTGGTTCGAGAATTAGAAGTAGCCGGTCTTGATGTTTTGCAAATTTCAGTCGATCGCATGACGCCTTTACCCAGCACGCGTAAATCTTTTAAATCCATAGCCCCTAAGTTGGAACTTTTCAAAAATTCTAATCTCAAGGTTCATATTTCAGGGGTGCTTTTTGAAAATACTTTAGAAGAGATGGAGCAGGTTTTAGATTATAGTTTGCAAAAAGGTTTTGCCGCCCATGCTCGAGTGGTTCACGAAGATTTGGTTAAAGGTAAAGGGGTTCAAGTTGAATCTCAAAAGCCCATGCAAGATTTTCTTGAGTTACAAGAACAACGTAAGAAAAGGGGAGAAAAAATCCATTCTTCTTGGAATCTGATCGACTATGAAAAAAAGATGTTAAAGGGAGAAGAAGTTGATTGGACCTGCGTGGCGGGCTACAAATATTTCTTTGTTTCAAGTAAGGGCGAGTTTTGGCTTTGTAGTCAGGTGAGAACGAAAAAAAGCATCATGGATATTACGCCCGAAGAGTTGAAAACTTATTATCACAAAAAAGATTGTCAAAAGGGCTGCGGCGTTTATTGCATTGTAGCTACATCGTTACTGATTAATCACCGAGCTTCATTCTTAGCCCGCGAGTTAAAGGGCAATCTACAGTCTGCCTGGAACCGAGCCTTTAACCCATCTTTGGGCAACCCCGAAAAAGCCCCCAGCTAAAGTCCATTTCGTTTGTAAATTGTTACACCTAAAAAGTTTTACTGAAGTTGGCTTAAGGCTTCCAGGGGTCCGTGTCGTCCGGCGGTTACGGCCGCCGGACGCACTCAAAGTCTCAGCTTTCACGGCTATATAGCCATAGAGGTGAAAGCTTCCGACAAACCCCTTCCAGCCTTAATCCAACTTCAGTAAAACTTTTTATATCTCTCAAATATTTGAGATTATATAAAAAGTGAGGGCTGCGATTTTGCAGTTGAGTTAGCTTTTTCGACCCATCGCGGAATCGCCGGGGCCCCCAATGCGAGTTAGCCGTCATGGAAAGCCGAGGCTCGCCCTTGGGGCGAGAACGCGGAAGGATTCCGTGACGGCTAACTCCATTAGGGTCGGCGATGGAGCGCCGGGTCGAAAAAGCTAACTCAACTGCAAAATCGCAGCCCTCACTTTTTAGGTGCAGTAATTTGCAGATGAATTGCGAGGTTCTTTAAAAGTTAAAATAGGGATTGACCTTTGGGGGTGGCTTTGTTTAAATTACACACGATATTTATCCTAACTAGTTAGAATTATTGAAGAAAGATTGAAGGGATGATTAAGCAAGCTGTTATTCTTGCGGCTGGCAATGGTAGCCGTATTCAAAGGTCTAGAAATGACGTGCCCAAGCCCCTTCGCAGGGTTTGTGGTCTTACTCTCATTAAGCGAACTATTTTGAATGCTAAACGCGGTGGGATTACTGATTTCATCGTGGTGGTAGGTTACAAGGGCGAGCAAATTATTCATTCCTTAAGCGAAGATCGCTCGTTGGGAGTGAACCTTCGCTTTGTTCATAATGCGGATTATCATAAGTCTAATGGGGTTTCTCTTTTGGCCGCACAACCTTATGCCGATGAGCAATTTCTTCTCTTAATGGCCGACCATGTCTTTGACCGGCTTGCCATCGAAAAAATATTAAACACCCCCTTTCATGAAAATAAAGTTTTGTTGGGGGTTGACCGAAATTTAACCTCCATTTTTGATGCCGAAGATGCCACCAAGGTGAAAACCAGTGGCAACAAGATTCAAGAAATTAGCAAGCAGCTCACCGGTTATGATGCCTTTGATACAGGGATCTTTATCTGCAATGCTTCTTTATTTGCCGTTCTTGAAAAAATTTACCGTGAAGAAGGAGATGCTTCTTTGAGCCGAGGTGTTCTGTCTCTGGCTAATGTAGGCCAAGCAGGCGTTTGTGATATTTCGGAATATTTTTGGCAAGATGTTGATACGCCTGAGGCCCTCCGTCATGCAGAAAAATTTCTTTTCAAAAGTCTTCGTAAACCCACCGATGGTTGGATTTCTCGAAATATCAATCGTCCTATTTCTTTAAGCATCACGCACTGGTTAGTGCGGACTAACTTATCGGCCAACCATGTGACAGGTTTTGTAACCTTAATCGGGATTCTTTCAGGTTTTTTTGTGGCCATGGGAAATTATCGAGATGTAGTGATTGGAGGCCTTTTATTCAACCTAACTTCTATCTTAGATGGTTGTGATGGGGAAATGGCCAAACTAAAGCTTTCGAACTCCAAGCGGGGGGAGTGGTTAGATACCTTGAGCGATAATATTACTTATTTGGCTTTTTTTGCCGGGGTAGCCATGGGTGCCTATCGCCAAACCGAGTCGCCCCAGATCATTTTTGAATCCGTATTCATGTTTATGGGAATCTTGATTACCTTGAGCATCATGTTTACTTACCTTATTCGATATACAAACTCGGGTTCGCTGGTGACCATCCAAAAAGATTTAAGTGAAGAAGAAAAAAAAGATGAAGTCAAAGACATTTGGTATTGGTTAGCCAAGATTAAATTTGTGATAAAAAGAGATTTCTTTGCCATGTTTTTTATGACACTCGCCCTTTTCAATCAGCTTGCCTTAATTATTCATTTAACAATGATTGCAGCTAATCTTAGTTGGATGGTAATACTAGCCTATAAAAAAGAAATGTTTAAAGTTCAACTAACCAAGGCCAACGCTATTCAGTAGCAACTTTTCCATATCTTATTCGAGACGGGGTTGTTTATTTTATTTTAGGGGTAGCCTTTGGTCGTCCGCTATCTAGAACTCAATAATCTATCAAATACTTGCCCTGCGGTTGAGCTTTCAACCTTTAAGGAATGGGCCTTTCGTTTAGATCAGGGCTTAGGTAACGCTGATGGGGTTTTGCAACAGGCAGAGCTTATTCACTTCATTGATTATTATCTCAAAGTTCCGGGGTTTCAGCATTCAACTTATTGGCAATGGGTAGCCGCTCAATTTTATCAGTGGGGAAAACCAAACGGAGCCTTAACCCCACAAGATGGTGCTGATTTAGTCGGTCGTTGTTTTCAAAGCGAGGTTGATGTAGCAAAAGTTGATTTTTCAAAGGTGCCATTACGTTTTGACCCCGAGCGAACCACTCTTGAACCTAAATTAATTGATGAAGTGTGGCAAAAAACGGGGAGGCTCATGCAGGTTCAAGAATGGGCAAGCCTTTTCCCCAATGCGAAGCTTCGAGGGGTCGGAGAAACGCTTAGTGCTTTAGCCCAGCACCCTGAAGCCTATGTGCGTGAAGCCTTTGTGTCGCGCAATGGTGATTTAGATATTACTCATTTGTCTTTGGGTTTGTTAAATCAGTGGGTGCCTGAATTTATTTTGCGCCAAGACGATGACTTTCCAACCTCTTTCCAATTTTTTTCAGCCCATTCCCAATTAAAAATTCCCGTTGGGAATATCCCGGCCAAGTTTCAAGATCTTCTAGTGAATTTGATTGATCCTGCATATAAGCCGGGTTCGAAATTTATCCAAATAAATTTATCCGATTCCAACTTGTTAAAAAATCTTTTGTCTCACCCCCAATTGCAAGGGCTCTTTTATCCTTTTGTTCGTAAGTTTAACGATGCAAGCATAACGCAAGAAGAAAAACAACGGTTGGCAATTGTGATGGCGCTTGATTTCCCAGGGGCAGAGTTAGTTTTCGATGATAAAATTATTAATGACACGGAGTGGATCAAAAAACATGCCCAATCTTATCTGCACGGGTCGGTGCGTGTGCATCCCCTACATTTGGAAGACAGAATTTTTATTTATACCCCGCTTTATGTGCGCAGCCTTCCTCCCCAGGGTAAATACGGCGAGGAAGTGACGCGTAGGCCAGCGCGGGGTTATTCTCATCAAGCCGATTCAGAAAGTGCTTATTTGATCTTAGATCAAAAGGGTGAGTTGCAGCATGTTTTTGGTGATACTCACTATTATCTTTTTAAAGCCGACCAGACCGATGTTTATCAATGTAATAAAAACAAACGCGTGACCTTCTCGGTTTCTTATTTAGCCCATGGCAATCAATTGGCCCAAGAAAAGACCGCATTAATTGACGCCAAAACCGGTAGTTTACGGGGCGGCACCTTGAATTTTTTGCAAGACGTGTTTCCGGGATGGGAAGAAGTTGAGTCGGGAAAGTCTGTTTTATTAAAACCGCAGGTTCTTCCCGATGTGGTGGGTTTAACCCAGATTAATGTTCAGATTGGCAAGACCATTGGGATGACTAATTTTGGTTTTAATGATGGGATTCGATTTCGTCGTTTAAGAACGGATTTTTGGGAATACAATACTCAAGCTCTCTATGATTTTCTTCAGCGAGAAATCACAGGTCTGCTCGATCGTGATTTGCAAGTGGGATTGGGCTATGGTTATAGTCTAGCCGGCATTCATCAGCTCGAGTTGTTTTTACAATTGGCAAATCCCAAAAGAGAAGGCTTGATGTTTAATGGTGGGATAGGGGTCACTTTAGGGCTACGTTACGACGCGGTACCCGTTGAATGGGCAATGTCTTGGGAGGCCACTTTAGCTTATGGAGTTGGGGCTTATATTCCTGAGGTTGGAGTAGGCTTAGAAGTGCCAGTGCTATTTTTTGGCAATGAGCAAGACCCTTGGGGTTTAGGCATGGGAATTTCTTTGCTGCTTTACCCAGTCTCTTTTCAAGTAAGAGATCTTTCTTTGCACAGCGGTGGAAAAGTGCGGGTTAATACCCCCAACTTTTTAGACACCAGTAACTATGGCGCGCAGGGCAAAGGGCTTGTTGAATTCATCCCAGAGTTACAATTGCATTATAGTTTTTAGGGAACCTCTAATAACTTGGATTTGGGGGGACCTCTAAAAAGGGCCCAGATGCAAGGCGCCCGCAAAGACGCGACCGGAGCGTATATGGAAATACGTGAGGATCGCGGCTTTGCGGGCGCCTTGCATCTGGGCCCTTTTTAGAGGTCCCCTTTAGATTATTCCCGAACGTCGGGTAAAGTTTCTTTTACCACCCGAACTCGATTACCAGCTATTTCACGGAGCGAGGTAACAACATTTTTGTTTTTGCTATCCACTAAACGATGGGCACCTTTATCGAGTTGCTTAACCCTCCGAATCGCTAAATGACAGAGGGCAAACCGATTTTCAACATTTCTTAAACAATCCTCAACAGTCACACGAGCCATAGATAACCTCTCTTAGTAGGAGGCAGTCGGCTAACATGTTTATCAGCCTCCGTCTAGTAGTAGTTGGTCGGTTTTGTCAGAGACCCCCCTCACTGACAAAGCCATCGCGGAAGCGGCGGGCCCTTCATGCGGGCCAGAGGGCATGGAAAGCCGCGGCCCGCCTCTGGGCGGGAACGCGGAAGGCTTCCATGCCCTCTGGCCCCATGAAGGTCGCCGCTGGAGCGCCGGCTTTGTCAGTGAGGGGGGTCTCTGACAAAACCGACTATTTGTATTTAACCACGCATGGATCTAATGACAGACATGGTGGTTTGGTGTTCTGCCGAGGTAAAGTTGCTGGCAAATTCAACGGCTTGATTTTTATTTTGCACCACTTCTTTCATGAACGATTGCAACATACTGATGTCATCGTTAACCGTTCCCACTTCTTGATTGAGGGCTTGGAGTTGTTTAGTACCTTCTTCTCCATTGGGTGCATTTTGAATCTTAGTGATAAGTTCTTTCTTTTGGGCCTGCAGCGATTGTAGTTTGCCAACCAGAGTTTTTGTGAGTTGATTGGCCGTTTTAGTTTCGAGATGGGCGTAGATCATCATGGCCATGGTGACATTGCCACTGGCTAGTGCCGTCATCATCAGTTGAAAAAGCCGATCTTGCTCGCGTTCTTGGTCGAGCAATTTCACCACCTCTGCCTTGCCAAACAAACCATTGGGCACTTCGTAATAATTGGGCGAATACTTGAGTGCGCCTGCGCCATTTTTATCGGTGCTGGTTTTGGCAAGCTTGTCAGCGTCAAAGGTTTCGCCCAACAGGCCGCCCGGCATCTGGCCATCGCTTGCCACACCATTGGCGCCCGATTGAACCCTGACCTCTAGTTCGCCGTCTGCGCCTTCTTTCACGATTTTTTGTGTAATCGTGTAACCTTCATGAGGGCTGTGGATCGTGACGGTCTTCCCATCCGGAGAAACTTCGAGACTAGAACCATCCGGCAGCATCACATGGCTACCCGGGGGTACGGCCACTCCATTGATCATCACTTGCCCCGTGGGCCTGCTACTTACTGTGATAAAACTTTGTTGGTTGCCGCTGCCTAAGGTTAAGCCGGTTTCACCTACCACGGTGGCGCCATTGCTGCCCACGGCTTCGAACTTACCATTCAAGTTGATACCTGAATCATTAAAAATATTGTAAGTTTTGCCAGCCTCTCCCATGAAGTCAAATTTATCACCATCCCCACCTTCAGCGTGTGGGTCCCCCCACAGCCGTGCGGTTTCATTGGCAGCTACAGGTGGCTGCGCGTAGGTCTGCCCCTGGGTTAGGAGATAATAGGCCTGTTGAATTTGAGATGGGTCTTGCATGGCTGGTGCAGAACAATGGGTATGCGGTGAGTTAGCTGCTACCCGCCACTGGGTATAATAGACCAAATTGTTGTAAGTTGTTGCATTGGGAACTTGAGCTGCATTGGACATAAAAACCTCCTGGTATAAGTTTGATGACAACCAAGAGATTGCAGGACTCGTGCCTAACTTTATCTTATTGAAATAATTTATATTTTTAAGATTTTTAAGAAATTGAATGATTGAAAATCGGTCGATGAGTACGAAAATTGAACTCTTTTGGGCCGTGGCCAAAGAGCAATTTTGGTTTCTACCAACATGATGGAGCCTAGGTAAAAAATCACCCAGCCTGGAAAAAATGTCACTTAAAACCCCAATCAAATCATACGATTAAAATTACAAAAGATGGTACATAATTTGCTCTATTTCCAATAGATGGGCACTTATGGGGGGAATATGCGTGTGCTTAGGGAAGTACTAGCTGTCTTGCTGCTATTGGTATTTTGTTTTCCTTCCAGCGTGTGGGGACGGACCTGTGAAACTAAAAATGAAGAATATTTTTGTAATGAAATACTCGTGCGTTTTGCCCCCAAAGCAACCAACGACATGATTGATCAAGCCATTGAAGACCATTCCTTGTATCCCGTGAACTCAAGTGTAGATGGTAAAACCCTTCTCATGGAAGATTATTCAGGAGAGAAGATAGAAGATACTTTGAAAAATTTGGAGGAAGCGCCCGGGGTATTAACCGCTGAACCCAATTATGTCATTCGCCTTGAAAGAACACCTAACGATCCTTATTACAGCTATCTTTGGGGGATTAATAATACGGGCCAGTTTAGCGGCGTTTCAGGGAATGATATTTTGGCCGAGGAAGCTTGGGAAGTTAGCACCGGTAGTGATGATGTTATTGTGGCCGTCATTGATACGGGTGTTGACTATACTCATCCTGACTTGGCTGCCAACATGTGGACAAATTCGGGTGAAATTCCCGACAATGATTTGGATGATGATGGCAACGGTTATATCGATGATTATTATGGGTATGACTTTTGGAATTATGATGGTGACCCTTATGACGATCATGGCCATGGCACCCACGTGTCGGGAACCATTGCAGCAGTTGGAAATAACGGCATTGGGGTAGTGGGCGTGGCGTGGAAAACCAAAATCATGGCTTTGAAATTTTTATCAGCAGGTGGTTATGGCAGCTACTATGATGCCGTGCTTGCCCTTGATTACGCCCGAAACAAAGGGGCTAAAATTACCAGTAACAGTTGGGGGGGCTATGGTTATTCTTCGAGTCTGGCTTGGGCTATTTCTAGAGCGGATAGTGGTGGCATGCTGGTTATAGCAGCATCTGGGAATGATGCTTATAATACCGATTATTATCCCCATTATCCTTCTTCTTATTCTTACAATAATGTTATTTCTGTTGCGGCGATTAGTTATGATGAATCGATAGCCTATTTTTCGAATTATGGATATTACTCTGTGGATGTGGGTGCGCCCGGGGTTTGGATTTATAGTACTTATCCAAGCAGTCGCTATGCGTATATGAGTGGGACATCGATGGCCACCCCGCATGTGTCGGGTGTTGCAGCGATGCTGTGGGCGATTTATCCGGGGAAAACTCATCGCGAAATTAAAGATTTGATTTTAAATGGGGGGCGAGAGCTTAGTTCCTTAACCAATAAAACCGTGAGCGGCAAGACCCTTAGCTTATGGGGTTCTATTTTGGAGGGGGACCCTAGTTTATCGAACCACGCGCCTGTGGCCAGTGCGGGGAGTGATAGGACGGTCGCAGTAGGCGCGACGGTACAGGTGAACGGTTCAGCAACCGATGACGATGGGGATACGGTTACTTTTTCTTGGACTTTGGCTGACCCCAATGGCGATACCACCCAAGTGAGTAGCCGCAGTAGTTCCAACAGCTTTAGTTTTGTGCCCACCACCGCAGGAGTTTATACGGCAGGGCTTACGGTGCACGATGCTTATACCAGCAGTTCGGTTGACTACGTAAGGATTGAAGCCAAAGTTCCAGGTACCACATTGCCACCTACCGTTTCGTTCAAGCATACAACAGAACAAGGCAATGATTTCGATTCTCAAAATGGCAGGCCTAAAGTTCCCCTCAAACAAAAAATCAAGCTAGATGCCTCTAATTCAACCTCTTTTAGCACCACGGTGGATTTAGCTTATGAATGGAGTTTAGTAAGCAAGCCCGAAGGTAGTGCGGCAAGTATTGAGAGTGCTGATCAAGCCATTGCCTACTTGGAACCAGATACTAATGGGGACTATGTGGTTAGACTAACCATTACCGATGACATTAGCACATCAGAGGCAGAGGTCAATTTCTTGGCCTCTGAAGAAACAGAAAGCCCTGATGACCCCAGTGATCCGGGTGCCATCGATATTAATTTTAGTCTTGGCTGCCAACTCAATAGCCATGCTAACGCCCCATGGGGGGCAAGTGCATGGCTATTGGGATTTCTAACCTTGGTTTTCTTACGGAAGTTTCAACACCGCTCCATTAATTCATAGTATTTTTGGATCCAACGAATCTGGTGATTTAAGCCTAAATGCAGGTTTTCTTCAAAATCCAGTAATAATTTTTTTCGTTTTTCCTGGATCTTTTTTTCTAAAATTTCAGTTTCTTGTTTCCGATCTTGCGAAGCAAGCACATTCATAAAAACCTCCTGCCATCTTTCCAGTGCACAATTGATGCCATCATATCATTCTGAACCCAGCAGGCCCACTGTCATTGCGAGCTGCTTCTGTCATCCCCCGGCTTGACCGGGGGACCCATGATACCGAGCGTGGCAATCTTCCTTTTTATTCTGCAAATAAAGTCACGTCTTTTCGGGGTGGGTAGAGGTAATTTGAGAGCCCGCGCCCAGTCGGCCTACTCGGGCTAAAAAATTCTTTGTTTTTTGTGAGTTGGAGTACTCCTCTGTCGTCCTCCAACTCACAAAAACAATAGAATTTTTATAGCCCTCCTACGGCCTCCTTCCTGCGCTACAGGCTCTCAAATTACCTCTACCCACCCCGAAAAGACTTTCTGTAAATATTTGAAGAGATGTGAAAAGTTTTAGTGAAGTCGGCTGAGGCTGGAAGGGGTTTGTCCCTGTCGCTTTGCTCAGGGTAAACTCCAGCTTTCACCTCTATGGCTATATAGTCGTGAAAGCCGAGACTTTGAGTGCGCCCAGGGGCCGTAACCCCTGGGCGACACGGACCCCTGGAAGCCTCTGCCGACTTCACTAAAACTTTTTAGATGCGGCAATTTATTAAGAGCAGTTCGATAACAAGACATTGCGTCCATAAAATAGACGGTTTGTGGAACGGGGTTTCACAAAAGTTGGTTTTTATGCACGTGAAACAACTGGTCTAAAGTGGATTGGTTGGCGGGGGCTAGGTTGAGGGTTTTTAACTGGGCGAGGGTGGCCCATAAAACTTGTTCGACTTCTAAGTTTTGAGCTTCTCCTGATAAATAGGAGCATTCGAAAAAGAAAAGGTTTACCTTTTTTTCCGGGTATTCAAACTCGGTTTGAGAAAAGAGTTTTTTGATTTTGATTTCAATGCCGATTTCTTCTTTCACTTCTCGTTTAACACATGCTTCTAAGCTTTCACCAGGCAACGGTTTTCCACCCGGGAATTCCCAATCCCCCCCCAAATGTTGGTGACTTTTGCGCAAGCTCACCAACACCTTTTTGTTTTTCCAAATAATGGCTGCGGCAACGGTAACTTCAGGTAAGGGGGACAAGGTCTTTTTTCTCCATACGGGTTTTAATGATCACTAAAATTAAACAGCTAGCCATGGTTAAGATGAGACCGCCAAAAGATAATAAATCAGGCACTTCTTTAAAAAATAAAATACCTAAGACCAAGCTAAAGGGAACTTGTAGGTAGGTAAAAGGGGTAACCCAGCTAGCTTCAGAATATTTATAGGCATGAGTGAGGGTTAATTGCCCAAGCGTGCCACTGATTCCGATGCCCAGTAAACTCAAAGTCGATTTTAAGTCTGGGGTTTCCCAGTGCCAAAGCAGAAAAGGTAGTGCGGCTAAGGCGGAAACTAATGAAAAATAAAGTGAGATGATCGGAGTTTCTTCGCTGGAGTGAAGCTGCCTAATGCTAAGATAGGCGCAAGCGGCTAAGAACGCCCCAAAAATGGCAGAAAGTGAACCCCAATTAACAAAATTATTTTGGGGTTTTAGAATCAAGATAATTCCAAAAACGGCGATTAAAATAAAAATTAATAAAGAGGGGAAAAAGCGTTCTTTAAAAATAATGAGCGATAACAGAATCACAAAAATGGGCGTGGTTTGCCTTAACACGGATTCATTGACCAAACTGATTTTGCTTAAGGCAAAGAAATTAAAAATCAATGCCGTAAAACCAAAAAGGCCTCTCATGACCAACAAACGTTGATTATTGCCTCGTAGTGGTAGTTTAAAATGCAAGCAAAGGGGGATCAAAAATAAAGTTGAAAGCAGCCCGCGAAAAAAGATGATTTCAAAGAGGGGAATGCTGCGAGAAGTGGCTTTGACCAAAGCTGCCATGATGCAAAAGAAAAAGGCGCACAGACTCATATAAATGGAACTTTTAAGGTGGAAATTGGGGGAAGCCATAGTGCGGCCAAAGACTCAATGTGTTAATCGCTGTCCATTAATGCTTGTTTAAATCTAAAATACCACTATAAAATGGGTTTATGAAGAAGGGTTTTATTTATGGTCTCATGGGTTTTGGGTTGTTGAGTGTGTTTTTATATTCAAAAGGTGTTCAGGCGCAAAGCTTTCTTCCCACTAGTGATATGTATCAACCCTTGGAATTATCGAGTGATTCCAGCCATGCAGAGCACAAGGCAGCGAATTTAAATTGGAACCTTCGCTTGCCGCTAGGGGCTAAGTTGGTTCAAATTTCCAACAACCTGGAGTTGGCTCATCAGAGTGATGGGGTTTATTCGATTTTGGCCAAATCTTTTGCCGAACATCCAACAATTTTAATTGCGGGCAAACTAGGTGGAAAGCTTCGATTAGATTTAAAATCAATTCCCAAAGAAAAAATTTTTGAAATTCCTGAACAGGTTGTAACTAACCATGAATCAAACCCTTTACCCAACCAGTTGTCATCCTTACCTAAAATTTGCCCGCAAGTAACCATGCAGAATGGTGAAGTTGTTTATCAGGCCTCAGGCTATAACATGAGCAAAGGGCTTGAATCGCTCGTTCTACAAAAAATTGAGCTTGAATTTGATTATGAAGATAAGTCGATTGCAGTCGCGGGTGACCCTAGCGATGGCAAGGTTGTTTATGAAGAAGAGGGGGGTTTTTATTCTAATCTTCATTATTATGTTTTTCCCTACAACGAGCATTGGCAGAAACTAACCGATCAATTGCAACCTTTGTTAATGCACAAGCGGAAAATAGAACGTCAGTTACAAACCATGGATCGGCATTCTTTGGCTTATCGTGATTTGCGAAAAGAATTAGCGGTATTATTAGCTAAGGCTTATGGGCAGGGAGAACAATGGGGGCCCTATCAACAGCTCTTTCATAACCTCGACCCTTATTTTCCCCAAGGCGATCCTGCTTTAAAGGTTGCCACCCGAGATCTCTCCCATGGTTTTTTGCCAGGGGCCTTTCAAAGTTCAGCTAAGTGGGGTTATTCCCTTTGTGAATGGGGCGATACCAACTATCACAGCCCTCACCAGGCTGTGACTTATCAAGGGTTTCGCCTTTGGCAATGGAACCAAGAAGAAAAACTGATGTTGGTGGTGGTGGAAGGTGATGACCAATTAGGGGGTGCAGGTCACCATAAATTGGTGAAACAAGGTTTGCTGCGACCCGGCGACTATACCGACGACATCGTTGGGATTTTTGTTCTCGATCGTCATGAGCTAAGCTTGCCTAAGACTTATACCAACCTCTTTGGTGATTTTAAAATTACCCTAAGGAACCTCTAAAAACGACCCATCTGCCGCGTTGCCCGCAAAGCCGCGATCCTCACGTATTTCCATATACGCTCCGGTCGCGTCTTTGCGGGCGCCTTGCATCTGGGCCCTTTTTAGAGGTTCCTTTGCTAATCTTCACCTTTAAGAGTTTTGACTAATTGTGCCACGGTAAGTTTGGTTTGTTTAAAACTTCCTGAATTATCAATTAAATAATTGGCAAACGTAAGTTTCTTTTTCAGGGGCCATTGAGCTTTCATATATTGGCGGGCCTCACGGCTTTTCAACTGGCTGCGATTCATCAAACGAGTCATTTGAGTTTTGGGGTCAACGTGCACCAAAATAAGACCATCAAAAAATTGATGATAACCACTTTCTAGCATAAGGGCTGCCTCTACCACCGCAAAAGGGCGCGGGGTTTGGGATAGTTTTTTAAGACGTTGGTTAATAGTTTGCATGACCAAGGGATGGGTGACCGACTCAAGCCAGCGGCGTTTTTGAGGGGAATGAAAAACAATCCCCGCTAATTTTTTGCGATTGATTTGGCGATTGCGATTTAAAATCACCGGGCCAAATTTTTCAACCAGGGTGGTATAAAGTTTAGCCCCTTTGCGATAAAGTTGATGCACCACACCATCGGCATCGATCACCGGAATACCAAAAGACTTAAAATAGCGAGCCACCGTGCTTTTGCCGGAAGCGATGTTTCCCGTCAGCGCATAAACTTTCATAGTACCTTTTCAAGGAGTTGCTATTTTCTTTAGTGACAAAATAAAATTAGCCAAGGGTAACACCGCTTGCTCTTTTTTTACTAAGATCTCTGCCAAAAGGCTTTGCTCGCGGGTTTCTTCAGGGGCTAAAAAAAGTCTTTCGGCCAAACGATAAATTTCTTGGTATTCGGGGGTAAGGGTTTGGTGAAGCAATTGAATGGCAGGATTATCTAATTCTTGGAGTTTCATAGTGCAGTCAAGCGAGAGGGCAAATTCTTCTTGCCCCCATTCTTGGTTGTACTGGTTTAAGGCCTCAACCATGAGGGCATAAACCTCTCGGTTAGGGCCCACGAGGGCTAGCGCTTGTTGGAATTCTTTGACGGCTTGACGATATTTCTTTTTCTTTAAATAAGCGCGACCGTTTTTAATTAATTTAACCGCTTGTTTTTCGGGGCTTGGTTTAAACATAATTTGTTAATTATCATGTTTAGCCGTAGGCTGGCTACAATGAATTACATTGTCATTCCTGCCCCTGCCTACGCAGGGGTAAACTCCGGCAGGAATCTAGCATTTACAAAACTTAGATCGATACTGGATCCCGCATCAAGTGCGGGATGACACCTAGTAAAAAGTTAACCTGCTGTAGCAAGCAAATGTGAATATTTTGTTAAAGCAAAGTTTTTTAAATAATCTAAAGTATTATTTTCAGGGTCAGCCAAGACATGGTCAACCATATCTTTCAAAATTTTGCCTAGGGTTGGGCCTTCGGGAAAGCCCAATTCCATGAGGTGATGCCCATTAATCGCCAGGTCTTTGGGGCTAAACGGGGGTTTTTTAGCCAATTCTTCTTTAACAATATTTCTTAATTTAAAAACCCCACGCACCGTATGGGGAAAACCGCCACCTTTTTTGTCGGCAATTCTGAGGTCAATGAGTTTAAAAATAAGATCTTGGCCAATTTTTCGAATAAACCGACGAATGGCCCTTTCGCCGTAAAAACTCTTGGTTTCAAACATGTGATTAAAAACCAGGTTTAAAATATTTTGCGGATTAACCCCCAACATCTCAATAGGGTAACGTTGTATCCATTTGCGGGCTAAGCGGCTTGAGACAATTTGATGCCCGTAAAAAGTGACTTTTTTGGTTTTGGGATCTTCGGCTCGAGTGTAGGGTTTGCCAAGGTCATGAAAGAGGGCAGCAAACATCACTTCTAAATCGCCTGGGGTTTCAAGGTCGGCACTGCCGCGCGCCGCATCGAGCACCCGCATGGTATGAGTGTAAACATCGCCACCATGACGGGCAGGTTGCATCACTCCAATCATGCGTTCAACTTCGGGGAATAAAATAGATAAAAGCCCAACCTCGCGCATGAGGTCAAAACCCACCGAAGGCCTTTCGGCGCTGAATAATTTTCTTAATTCTTCCAAGATGCGCTCAGGAGAAACGGTTTTAATAAGCCCAGCATTTTTTTTCATGAGGGCAAGAGTTTGGGGTTCGATCGTAAGATTTAAACGGGCCGTAAATTGAACGGCACGAAGTAAGCGCAGAGGGTCTTCTTCAAAGGCCTGCAGAAAAACTACCTTAAGAGTTTTATTGGCCAGATCAATCTTGCCATGGAAAGGGTCAATGTAGGTGCCAGAGGCCAAATCTTTAGCGATCGCATTGATGGTAAAATCACGCCGGCCTAAATCTTGTTCAACGGGAAGAAAAGGGTCAAATTCTACCTCAAAATCACGGTGACCGGTTCCGGTGGATTGTTCTTTGCGCGGCAAGGCAATATCGAGAGTAAGCTCAGCATCATGAGGCTTAAATTTCAAAACGCCAAAACTTTTGCCCACCATCTTAACATGCCCAAACTTTGCTAAGATTTGGCAAAGCCTTTCCATGGGGATTTGGGAAACTAAAAGATCTTGGTCTTTGGTGGGGCGCGCCAGCAACTCGTCGCGCACCGATCCACCCACGGCATACACTTTGCCGCCGGCTTTGAATAAGGTTTGTAGCAAGGGATTATGGGAGGTCAATGGCACTTTTGATTTTGGCCTCTTTTTGCATTTGTTGTAAATAGTTGGAAAGAATGAGGTGGGCTTTGTTAAGCTTGCCTTGTTCGCGTATGGAGTTCTTTTTTTCTTCTAAAAGTTTTGGCTCAGGCTTTTTGTATTCGATAAGTTTAACCACTAGATAATGATTTTTAGTATCAATGGGTTCTGGGCATAAACCGTTAGATTCTTTTAACACACAAGCGAGCAAGGTTTCGGTGGATTCTGGAAATAAATTGATGATGGATTTTAGTGGTTTTAACCCCGTGGTAATTTCAGTTAAGGAATTTTTCTTGAGCCAGGCTTTATTCAAAGCACCTTTTTGCCAAGTCGCAATTGTTTCTTTGGTTAAACTAGCGGCATTAGGGGAGCGTTCACTTTGAGTTTCATTGAGATTTTTTGGCACCCGTACATATTCTAAATTGAGTTCGGTGTAATTCAAAAGAAATTGGTCGGCAGTTTCTAGGTTGGTAAAGGGCAAGATGCGTTGCATGAGTTCTTTGACCTTAGCGCCTTTGAGTTCTTGATTGAGTTTCACTTCATAATTTTGCCCATAGTTTTCTTCAAAAAAGGGGCGAATCCGGTTAAGATAAAAATCGCTATTAAATTTACCATCGACTTTGAAGTTGGGGTCTTCGCGGATGGTCTTTTCTAATTCAACTTCTGAAATTTTAATCCCAATCTGATCGGCTAATTGCGACCAAAGCAATTCTTGGATCAAGGCTTGTAAGGTTTGGTGTTGGACAATTTTGCTAAGTTCAGGAGGGATTTTCTCTTTGTTTAAGCCACTAAAGCGTTTTAATTGGGCATCTAAGAGGGTTTGATAGGTTCCGTAGGGGATGGGTTCGCCATTCACCATGACTACCGGGGACTCATTACCGGAGATTTGCAAACGACTACTAGAACTAAAGTAGCCCCCAAAAATAAAGACAAAAGGTAAAATGATGAGTACAATGACGAACTTCAAAACAGACTTTTGAGCTTTGTTGCGAATAAAATCTAACATAGGTTCCTTTTATGATTGATTCGTTTTTGGCGATAGTGCTAGCTTAGTTACAATTTTTTGACGGCATTTCCAATAGAAAATTCGGAGGGGTTCGATGATTCTGGATTCCATTTTAGGATTTTTTTCGAAAGATTTGGCCATCGACTTAGGCACAGCCAATACCTTGGTTTATGTTAAAGGCAAAGGGATTGTTTGTGCAGAGCCCTCGGTAGTGGCGGTGCAAAAAGATAGCCGGGGTTTAAAACGGGTAGTGGCGGTGGGGCGAGATGCCAAAGACATGATTGGGCGGACGCCCGCTAGCATTGAGGCCATCCGGCCGCTCAAAGACGGGGTCATTGCTGATTTTGAAATTACCGAGGCCATGTTGCGCTATTTTATTCGTAAAGTGCATAATCGTCGTACCTTGGTGAGCCCGCGGATTATGATCTGCGTGCCTTCGGGTATTACCGAAGTTGAGCGACGGGCGGTGAAAGAATCGGCAGAATCTGCCGGTGCCAGGGAAGTGTTGCTGATCGAAGAACCCATGGCTGCGGCCATTGGGGCAGGGTTGCCGGTTTCGGAGCCCACCGGTAATATTATTGTGGATATTGGCGGTGGTACCACCGAAGTGGCGGTGATTAGCCTTGCGGGCATTGTTTATTCAAAATCGGTGCGGGTTGCAGGCGACCAAATGGATGAAGCCATCATTCAATACATCAAACGCAAATATAACCTTTTTATTGGGGCAAGAACCGCCGAAAATATCAAGATCACCTTAGGTTGTGCCTATCCCAATGGTGAAATTAAAACCATGGAGATTAAAGGGCGTGACCTGGTGGGGGGCATCCCTCGCACCTTAGAGGTCAACTCCAACGAAATTTACGAAGCCATTGCGGAGCCGGTGCATGCCATTGTTGAGGCTGTCAAAAACACTTTAGAAAAAACGCCCCCTGAGTTGGCTGCTGATATAGTAGATCGAGGCATTGTGGTGAGTGGCGGGGGTGCTTTGTTAAAGAGGCTCGATGTCTTGTTGCGAGAAGAAACGGGCTTGCCCGTTACCATTGCCGAAGACCCATTGACTGCCGTAGTGATGGGTACAGGGATGGCTTTAGATAACCTCGATAAATTACGTGGTGTCACTCGTCCCACCTCATGAAAAGACGTTTAAAATTTATTTTAGTAAGTCTGGGTACGCTTGCGGTTTTTTGGTTGGTGGCGGGTTGGGTGGCCCCACAAAAAATTGAAAGTATTACCTTAATTTTATCATCGCAATTAACCAAAATATCAGGGTTTATAAAATCAAATGTTTTGTCTAAAAAACAAAAACCCCTTTCGGAAGAAGAACGATCAAGGTTATCCGCTGAGTTAAAAGTTTTGCAGGGCGAAAACTTGCGTTTAAAATCCCTCTTATCTTTGCGTGAACAATACCCCGAAAAATCTTTGGCCGCCCGAGTGATTGCGGGTGATCCCACTCATTCGTTTCAAATTTTATGGATCAACGTTGGGTCAAACGATGGCGTGCAAATCAATGCTAATGTGCTGACCCCAGAGGGCTTGGTTGGCAGGGTGGTCAAGGTGCTTCCCCATCAGGCCAAAGTGCTGTCGATTCAAGACCCGCAAAGCGTGCTTGAAGTATGGGTAGAAGGCAAAAAAGTTCGGGGCATGGTTTCTGGAAAATCAAAATTGCTTAGCTTAGACAAACTTTCCCAAGAAATTTTGCCACAAGAAGGTGACATTTTAATTACCACCGGGCTAGACCCATTTTTTCGTGCAGGCATTCCTGTGGGGAAAATTCAACGCGTTGGAATTAGAAAATTAGATTCATCCCAGGAAATTGAAATTTTACCGTGGGTTGATAAAGATGAAGTTCGGGAAGTTTTAGTAGTCAATAGTCGCCCCTGAAGCAGCAGCCTCTGTGTTTGCAAAGCCGGCGCTACAACGCATGCGTCTCAGGACAGGGTCCACGATGGGGCCCCTCTGTCATTGCGAACCCAGCGGGGTGAAGCAATCCCTTCTGTCTAACCGGTGGGATTGCCGCGCCCGTTGGGCTCGCAATGACAGAAAGTCCATGCCGGCTAGCCCGCATGGGGGCCCCGCCGCTTCCGCGATGGCTTTGCAAACAGAGAGGCGGCGGCTATCAGGGGCGACCAAGTAATAAAACAATTAGAAGAGTTTAATGATGCGGGAGTTTTTTTATTTTTTATTGGGAGTGGGTTTTCTTGTCTGGGGGCAGGTTAGTTCTTGGGATTCGGTGGATTTTTTTGCGGTGTATGCGGGGTTGGTCTTGTTTCGTTTGCCGTGGGTATCGGCAGGGGTGTTGATAGGTGTGCAAGCTATCCTCTGGTCGCCGTTAACAGGAGGCTTTGTTAATGGGTTGTTGGTTTTAGTCGTGATTTATGCGGGTATCTTTTTCTTGTTGCGTGGCCATCGCCGTGAAAAAACATTGGCTTTGGCGTTGTTTCACTTAAATCTTTTTTTATTATTGAAGTGGGGTTTTTTAAATAGAGTTTATGGATTAGGCACTCTCTTTTTTTCTAGTTTAGTGTATGGGTTGTTTTGGTATCTGTTGCCTAAACTAGAGTATTTTATCGGCCAATATGTACGGCGTTTGCGAACATCACCCATGGATGAACTCAATTGGCAGAAACCGCAGCGGCGCCGCAAATCCCGGAACCCTTTTGGATTAAAGAAATGAAAAAATCCAATTTAGTTTTTTCTTTACTTATTTTGAGTTTGTTTTCAATTTTGCTGGTGCGATTATTTTATTTGCAAGTTGTCCAAGGCAATCAATATGCGCAGTTCGCCCAACGCAATGCCTTTCATTGGATCGACATCAAGGCCCCTCGGGGCCGGATCTTTGATCGTCGTGGTCAGTTATTGGTGAGCAACGAACGTGACTACCGGTTAATCTTGCATCCTTCACGCATCGAATCCAAAGCCGCCACGATTCATACGCTAGCTTATCTTTTAGAAGTTGACCCCGAAACAATAAGTTCAATGCTGCAGCGTTCAGCCGGTTCCCCACTTTTTGAGCCGATCGTTTTAGCTACCCATCTTGGCTATGAAAAAATTTTAGCGATCAAAAGCCGCTTAAGCGAATTGCAGTTTGAAGAAAGTGGGGATTACTCCTTGGCCGGCATTGAGTTAAGCGAAGGGCATCGGCGTAACGCAATAGGGGGGGAAGCTTTTGGGCATGTGCTGGGTTATGTTCGTGAAGTCAGTCGCCGTGCCCTATTAAAAAATCAAACTCAAGCGGGGGCACCTTTAAGCGCTGGTGATCTGGTTGGAGTAGCGGGGGTAGAATTGCTTTTTGATCCTAGCTTGCGGGGGCTGAATGGGCACAAAGAAATTATTGTTGATGCCAAAGGGCGAGAGATTGTTGCCCCTGGCTTAGGGCTCGAAGAGATGTTAACGAGTAGCCTGCCCCAGACGGGGGAAGATCTTTATTTAACCATCGATAGTCGCTTACAAAAAACAGCTTATGAACAATTCAAAGGCAAGCGCGGAGCTTTGGTGGCCATAGATCCGCAGACCGGTGAAATTTTGGCATTAGTCAGTTCACCGGCTTATGCCTCCGATCAACTCAACGGTAAAATTGAACCGGATTTATGGAAACGTTTAAGTGAGGACCCTAACCATCTATTGCTTAATCGAGCGGTGCAAGGGGCCTATCCACCAGGCTCTGTTTTTAAAATTTTGACGAGTCTAGCTGGGTTAGCCGAGAAAAAAATTAAACCATCTGACAAAATTTATTGCCCAGGTTATTTAGAGTTTGGCGGGCGGCGTTGGGGCTGTTGGAAAAAGTCAGGCCACGGCCAAGTGGATTTGCACCGTGCTTTAGTTTCGTCTTGCGATGTTTATTTTTACAAATTGGGATTAAGCCTGGGCGGAGAAGTTTTGGCCCGTTATGCACGATTGCTGGGGTTGGGGGAAAAGACCGGTGTGTTTGGGACTGTCGAACGTGCAGGCCTTATTCCCGATCCAACCTGGAAGCTGAAAACACGTAAACAGCCTTGGAGCCCCAGCGATAATCTTGGTTTTGCCATTGGGCAAGGGGACGTTTTGCTAACTCCCCTGCAAGCCGCTTTAATGATGGCGGAGGTGGCCAATGGTGGTTATAAAATCCACCCTCAGCTTAGTCTTGGGCAAAAATTACCCCGTGAAAAAATTTCATGGCCATTGAGTGAACAAGATTTACATACGATAGTTCAAGATTTATTGGGAGTTGTAGAAGAAGGGCAAGGCACGGGCGGGCGGGCAAAAATTAAGGGTATGCAGGTAGCGGGTAAGACAGGCACGGCGCAAGTGTCGATTTTACAAAGTTTGCCAGGGGGTGGTAAAAAATTATTAACCGAAGATCATGCTTGGTTTGTGGCCTTTAGCCCAGTCGAGCATCCTAAAATCGCATTAGCCATTGTGGTGGAACATGGTGGGCATGGGGGTGCGGTGGCAGCACCCATTGCAAAAGCAGTATTAGAGACTTTTTATGATTTGGCACCCTAAAGACGCACGAAAAAATTTTTTCAACTTTCATTGGCCGATGTTAGCCATTTGGCTGGTTTTGATTTTGATCGGATTGCTGAACCTGTACAGCGCCACTTCACATCAAGCCGGGGCCGTGGCTGGCTACTTTTATTCTCAATTAATCTGGTTAGGGTTGGGGGCTTTAGTTACTTTTCTTTTGGTGTGGACCGACTATCGTTATTTTGAGGCGGTGGCCTACCCGGTTTATGGGGTGACTTTAGTGCTTTTGGTGTTGGTGCTTATTTTTGGAAAAAGTTTTTCGGGTCAACAAAATTGGTTGGTAGTGGGAGGCTTGCGGCTGCAACCCGCTGAGTTTGCAAAGCTTGGGTTAATTTTTGTGTTGGCTAAATTTTTCAAGCGCGAAGCCCACGCAAAATTTTATAGCTGGCGTGAAATCAAAATTCCATTGTTACTGATGTTGCTCCCGTTCGTGCTTATCTTAGGTGTGGGTGATATTGGCAATGCCTTATTTTTCTTGAGTATCGGCGGTACTTATTTTGCCATGGTAGGCGTGCAGCGCAAAATTTTGTTACTTCTGATTGGCATGGCTTTGATTGCAGGGGGGGTAGGGTATAAATTTTTTCTCAAAAATTATCAACGCGCTCGTATCTTAACTTTTTTAAACCCAGAACAAGATCCTAAAGGAAAAGGCTATCATTTGTTGCAATCCAAAATAGCGGTGGGATCCGGTAAAATTTTTGGCAAGGGCTATCGTAAGGGGCATTTGAATAAATTAGCCTATTTACCTGAACGCCACACCGATTTTGTTTTTTCAGTTTTGGCAGAAGAATGGGGTTTTGTAGGTGGTTTAACCCTTTTATCTTTATATGCCATGCTGTTGTGGATGTTGTTGTCAGCCAGTGCGCACGCCAAAGAGCGCTTTGGCGCACTCATCCTGCTTGGAGTCGTGAGCCTCTTCTTTTGGCATATCATCATTAATTTAGGTGGCGTGCTGGGTTTGCTCCCCTTAACCGGAGTGCCGTTGCCCCTCTTAAGTTACGGGGGTTCGTCAGTGCTCACCTTCTCAATCGCCATGGGATTAGCCTTTAGCATTCATATGAAGAGGCATGTATTTTAAGCCAAGACGCGATTGACAAAGTCGTCGAGCGCTTGTTTTGAGGCTGAACCAACATGCGTTTCCACGACTTTCCCACCTTTAACTAAGAGGAGGGTGGGAATGCTGCGTACCCCAAACTTGGCCGGGGTGGCATAGTTTTCGTCGACATTCATTTTATAAACTTTGAGTTTACCCACTTTTTCATCGGCAATTTGATCGAGGATAGGTGCAATGGCGCGGCAGGGTTGGCACCATTCGGCCCAAAAGTCGATGAGCACAGGCTCGGCGGATTTTAAAACCTCTGCTTCAAAGTTATTGTCGGTAGCAACTTTAATGTTAGCACTGGCCATGAAAGCTCCTTTAATTCGTAATGCCTTAGTCTTGCAGGGAGAGCACTTGGGTTATTTCGTCAGCCGCGCTCCAGCGGCGACCCTCATGGGGCTAGCCGGCACGGAATCCTTCCGCGTTCCCGCCCAGAGGCGGGCCTCGGCTTTCCATGCCGGCTAGCCCGCATGGGGGCCCCGCCGCTTCCGCGATGGCTTCCTCAACAACCCAAGCACTCTCCCTGCAAGACTAAGACATTACCCGTTAGTTTAGGTTTAGCCTTTCTTTTTATGTAAGTTTAAATTATGGAGCTGTCAAGGGACTAACCGGAGTAAAAAAATCTTATGGAACTCTATTTTTTCAATATTATCCTTATTTTATATTTGGTTGTGTCGCTTGGGTATTTACTTTATTTGGTCTTTGAAAATGAAACTATTTTAAAATACACTCGTCATTTAACCACCGCGGTTTTGGTTCTGCATACCCTTTTCTTGGGTGGCTACCTCTATCAAACGCAAGAATTGAATCGCTTCGATCCTTCTTTTGTTTATATTCTCTGTGCTTGGTTGTTGGCACTGGTTTATTTGATCTACAATTTTAAATATAAACTCAAAGCCGTTGGAGTTTTAGTTTTTCCAGGTGCTACGATTTTCTTTTTTTTGGGGTATTTTAATCTAAAAATTCAACCCTCACCTAGCATCTTACTAACTTCGCCTTGGGCCAGCATTCATATCGTCTTAAGTTTTTTGAGTTTATCGGTTTTTGTATTGAGTTTTATTTTGGCCATTTTATTTTTTCTGCAAGAATTTCAAATTAAACATAAAAAGTTTTTGAGCGTCTTTACCAGGCTACCTTCATTAGAAACCATGGATATTATCCATGCTCGAGCCATGTCATCTGGGTTTTTGTTGCTAACCTTGGCTATTATTACAGGTGCCATGTGGGCCTATTCGGTGCGGGGGGTCATTTTTTATAAAGACCCACGCCAGTTGTGGACCATTGGGGCCTGGCTCATTTATGGGTTATTTTTACAAGGTCGTTATTCAGCCAAGTGGCGGGGTCGCCGTGGGATGCTGCTCTCCTGTTTAGGATTTGTCATCATTATTTTTACTTTTGTGGGAGTGCGGCACTCATGAAGTATTTTGTGTTGGGAGTGAACCATCATAAAGCTCCCATTGAAGTGCGAGGCAAGCTCGCGGTTTCAAAATCAGACATTCCCTTGTTTTTGAGTCATTTTAAAATTCAATCAGGGGTTGAAGAATTAGCGATTCTTTCAACATGCAATCGAGTCGAAGTTTATGGAACGGCAGATGCTCCAGTAGATTATGAAAACAAGGTGAGGCTTGCCTTTGCAGAAGGGTTTAGAATTAGTGTAGAAGAACTCAACCCCTATCTTTATTATTTGGTTGATTTAGCAGCCATCGAACATGGTTTTAGGGTGGCGGCAAGCCTTGACTCAATGATCGTAGGCGAACCGCAAATTTTAGGGCAGTTTAAGCACGCCTATCAAGAGGCCGCTCAATGTCAAATGGCCAAAGGGCATTTGCATAAATTTTTTCACCGTAGTTTTCATGCGGCCAAGCGAGTGCGCACCGATACGGAGTTGGCCAAAAACCCCGTTTCTTTTGGCTTTGCTGCGGCAACGCTAGCCAAACAAATCTTTGGTGATCTTAATGCCGTGGGTCTTTTGATGATTGGGGCAGGCAAAATGGCCGAATTAACTTTGCGGCATTTAGCTCAAGCCGGTATTCAAAAAATCTTTGTCACCAATCGCACTCATGCCAAGGCCGTTGATCTTGCCCAATGCTTTAATGGCGAAGCGATTCCTTACGAAAACTTCGACCGTTGGCTCCCCGATGTTGAGATTGTCTTAACTTGCACCGAGGCAAATCAGTTTTTACTTACCAAAACTCAAGTGAGTAAAGCCATGCGGGTGCGAGCCGGCAAATCTTTGTTTGTGGTCGATGTTGCTGTGCCGCGTAATGTAGAGCCAGAGGTTAATGAATTAGAAAATGTTTACCTTTATAATATTGATGATTTGGGTCACATTATTGTTGAGAATCGTAAAAAACGTGAACAAGAGGCTAAACTTGCCGAAGAGATTGTGCGACAAGAGGCCTTTAAATTCAGACGAGAAACCCTACAGCTCAATGCAGCACCGCTTTTGTCAAGCCTTACCCAAAAGATGGAAAATTTTCGCCAACAAGAACTTAGCAAATTCGTTAGTAGCAAGCATCTAGATGAAGCAGCGTTTAGAGAAACTTTAGAAAAAGTAACTCATGGTTTAGTTCATAAAATGTTGCATGACCCAATGATGGTGATTAAAGAACATTCGGATGATGAAGAGGTATTAGCCATGGTAAAAGAACTATTCCGTTTAGAAGAAGGGGACCTCTAAAAAGGGCCCATCTGCAAAGCCTGTCCTGAGCGCAAGCGAAGGATTGCCCACAAAGACGCGATCCTCACGTATATCTATATACGCTCCGGTCGCGTCTTTGCGGGCGCCTTGCATCTGGACCCTTTTTAGAGGTCCCTGGAAATTTAAATTTTTAGAGGTAAGATTAATATGCTGCGGGCTTTTCTCTTTGATTTTGATGGAGTGATTGTTGATAATGAACCGCTTCATTGTAAAGTGTTTCAAAAAATTTTAAAGGAAGAAGGGATTTCGTTAACTGAAGAAGATTATTACCAACGTTACTTAGGTTATGACGACATGGCTTGTTTGCAAGCCATTTTTAAAGACCAAAGAAAGAAGGTTGACACTCAAACGGTCCTTGAACTGGCTAGAAAAAAAGAGCAGGCTTTTAGGCAAGAGATTGAGCAAGGGCTGCATTTTGTGCCAGGGGTGATTGAGTTTATTCGTGCCTTGTCCGATCACTACTATATTGGGATTGTTTCAGGTGCCTTGCGTTCTGAAATTGATATTGGGCTTGCTCAAGCGGGCATTAGTGACTTGGTTAATGTGATTGTGGCCGCCCTTGATGTAAGGCTTGGCAAGCCTAACCCCGAAGGGTATCTGACGGCGTTGAGGCTTTTAAACCGTGATCATGTGCCGGCGAGCGAAGTGGTTTTGACTCAAGAATGTTTGGTTTTTGAAGATTCACCTTGGGGTTTGCAAGCAGCCTTGGGCGCACAAATGCCGGCGGTGGCTCTAACCACAAGTTATGATAAGCCTCAGTTGTCGGGCGCTTTAGAGTGGATCGAAAATTTTAGTGCTTGTTCTATAGCCTGGATTGATGCGCTGGAAGGGAGAATTTCTCATGGAAACTGATGGTGATGTTTTAGTTTTTGACTTAGAAACCAAGCGTACCTTTGATGAAGTGGGGGGTAATAACTATGGTTTATTGGGGGTAAGTGTGTTGGGTTATTATTCTTATCAACGGGATCGTTATGAATGCTTGCTGGAATCGGAATTAAACCAGTTTGAAAATGCCATCATTGATGCTCAATTGATCATTGGTTATAATTCTAACAAATTTGATTTGCCGGTGTTGCAGCCTTATTTGAGCCTTGATGTATCAAAATTACCTTCTTTAGATTTGTTAGAAGAAATAAATAAGGTGTTGGGTTTTCGAGTGGGCTTAGATAGTGTGGCCCAAGCTACCTTAGGGGTTGGTAAAACCGGCCATGGCCTAGATGCTATTCAATATTATCGCCAAGGCGAATTGGAAAAGTTGAAGGCTTATTGCCTCAACGATGTAAAAGTGACCAAGTTAGTTTATGATTATGGGGTGAAGCATGGCGAAGTGGCGTATTTGGGAAGAGATAAAGTAACCCGAAAATTGGTTGAAACCAGTTGGAAGAATTTTCAATCTAAAGATCAAGCTGAAGAAAAAATGCAGCAATATAGATTGTTATTTTAATATGGCGCAAGAACCCATGACCCCAGAGGGGTTAAAAAAACTAAAAGAAGAATTGAAACGTTACAGATTTGTCGAGCGGTTAAAGAATGTAAAAGACATCGAGATTGCTCGTGCCCATGGTGATTTGCGCGAGAATGCCGAGTATCATGCGGCTAAAGATCGCCAAGGGCATATCGCAGCCCAGATTCAATTTTTAGAAGACGCCATTGCTCGTGCCGTGGTGATTGATCCGCAGACCCTCAAATCAGACAAAGTCGTTTTTGGCGCTACCGTTACTTTATTAGAACTCGAAATAGAAGAAACCGTTACTTATCAGATTGTGGGTAAGCATGAATCTGATTTAAAAGTCGGCAAAATTTCTGTGGATGCGCCTTTGAGCAAATCTTTAATTGGAAAAACCGTGGGGGACGCAATTGTGTTCAAGAGTGCGAAGGGTGTTAAAGAATACGAAGTGATAGAAATTAAATTCCTCTAATAGATGTCATTGCGAGCTAACTTCTAATGTCATTCAGAGCCCAGCAGGGTTCCATGTCATTGCGAGCGAGCCTCGTTGGCGAGCGTGGCAATCTTCCATTTCATCTGCAAATCGAGTCACGTCTTTTTGAAAAGTAGGTAGGGCCTATCCTTGTTTTCAAACGCGCACCGTTCGCCCTACGATGCTCATCTGTCATTGCGAACCCAGCAGGGTGAAGCAATCTCTTCTGTTTAAGCGATGAGATTGCCACGCTCGGTATCATGGGTCCCCCGGTCAAGCCGGGGGATGACAGCAGCGGCTCGCAATGACAGCATTTGTATTGCCTTCGTGCGGGCTTGTTCCTTGCACAATGTTTTCAAACAAGGGTAGGGCCCACCTACTTTTCAAAAAGACTTTGAACAAATATCCCGTTCAGAATTTTTTATTCTCAATCTTCTCAAAAGTTGTTTTGAGCGCTGGGGGGATGGGGAGGGATTTTTTATTTTGATAATCAAAATAAACTTGTACGCTTGAACCGGTGGCGACTAAACGGCCGGAGGTTTTTTCTTCTAAGCGGTATTCCATGATAAACGAAGAATTTTTTATTTGGGTGGTGCATAGTTTAACCACCATCGTTTCTCCCAAAAAGGCAGGCGATTTAAACTGGCAAGAGATATCGGCTAAAATGAAGCTTGCTTTGGGCAGTCCCTCGAAATTCATGTTGGGAAATTGTTTAAAATATTCCATGCGGCCTTCTTCCATATAAGTAAAATAAACGGAGTTATTGACATGGCCCAAGGCGTCGAGGTCTGAGAAACGCACCGGGATTTCTTTTTGTATCTTGTATTCCACAGGAACTCCAAAAATTTTAGAACACTTACTTGACAAAAGGTTCACAGTAAATTTAGTAGAAAACCATCCTACAGTTAATTAACTTTTAAACGGGCTGTCATCCCCGCGAAGGCGGGGATCCAGTTTTGTAAATTAGGACTAAGCACTGGATCCCCGCTTTCGCGAGGATGACACATGATTTGATTTTTCTAATCTTGAAGGGGTCTTTTATGCAACTTTCTTTTCCAGATCTTAAAAAAAATTTAATCCACTGGTTGGGGTTCCCTCACATGACTACTTTTTTAGAACTCGATCAAAAATTATCTAAAATTGAACGAGATCTTGATCGTTATAGAACAAAATTACGGCATAAACGCTTGCGGCGATCTTATGAAGAAATCATGAACACGATTAAGCCGGTCGTTAGCCCTCTGCCAAAAGTTGTGGTGGTTGATTTAGAAACCAATACCCACGAAGTATTCAAAAAATCTTTAGAGAAAAAGTTTGATATTTTGATTATTCCTTCTATTGAAGAAGCCTTAAAAGTGGCTGATACCGAAAGGCCAGCGTTTTTCTTTTTTGAACGGGCTTTGTTGGGGCAAAGTGGTGCCAAACATGCGTTAGAGGTCTTTCAACAAAACCATCCTGAGATTAAATTTGTTTCACTCAACAGTTACCTTACCTCGCTGATTACCAAAGACTCACAGGATCCTATTCCCTTAGCCGGGAGCTTACAAAAGCCGATCCGAGTTGAAGAGTTGGGCCAAGTGGTCAATGGCTAAACGTGCCTATGGCCTCATCATCTTTGATTTAGATGGTACCCTCATCGATTCAAGGCAGGATATTGCTAATTCCATTAATTTTGCTTTAGCAAGTGTTGGCTTGAGCCCACTTTCAGAAATGGAGATTTCGGGTTTTGTGGGCCATGGAGTGCGGGCCTTAATAGGGCAGGTGTTGGGGAGCTTAGAAGATTCAAGGCTCCCCGTGCTTCGTAAAAATTTCCAAGAACATTATGCTCAACACCTCCTAGACACCACCCAACTTTATGCGGGGATAAGTGAACTTTTAAAAAGTCTGCCAGAAATAGAATTAGCGGTGGTGAGCAATAAACCCCAGCGAATGACCGAAAAGATTTTAAAAGGGTTAAATATTGAACGCTATTTTAAATGGGTGGTGGGGGGCGATACCTATCCAGTGATGAAGCCCGACCCTCAAGTTTTGAGCAACATTCTAGCGCAATCGCAGAAAAATAAAGAGAGGCTTATGGTAGGTGATAGTAGTGTGGATATTCGAACAGGCAGAGCTTGTGGAATTAACACCTGTGGGGTTACTTATGGGTTTAGGCCGATTGAAGAATTAAAAGCAGCAGGGCCCGATATTTTGGTTCACTCGGTGACAGAATTACAACAAGTGTTGGCAGGGGAATCAGATTGAAAATTCTAAACAAAATATTTTTAGTCGGTCTAGGGGTGGGCTTGGCGCTTTTACCCCGCGTCATTCATGCCAAAAGATATCCTTGGAATGTCGACATTCCAATTCCAGTGGGAGAGCCGGTTTATTTGGTTGTTAAGGGGGTCTATGATTCGTCAGCGCAGGCCAAAAAAACTCGAGAGCTTATTCAAGTAACTTTAAAAGATATCCCCGCCGATGGCGTGGTTGCCAGTGACGCTTTAACAGGCTTTCCCCAAGGAAAATGGGTAGTGGCCAGTGTCTTTGATACGGCGGAGCGTGCCCAGTGGTGGGCTAATTTTTCGCATCGCAATCCCACTTTGCCCAAACCCTATATAAAAAAAACAACCTTGTTAAAATTGGTAGAGCTGCCTTATTTGCCCAATAGCCATCGTGCCGAGCAAAGGCGTTTTATGAGTGAAGAAGAGGCCATTAATTTGGTCAAAGGTTTAGACGATGTAAGGCAATTACAAAACAAACAGGGGGTCAAATTTCTCATCACCGATTATCCACGCAGTGGGGATTTGCGTTATGAGGTTGAAGTGCTGGCGGTGAAGGCCGGCAAACCTCATGGGGTGATGTACGATTTTTTTATGGTGGATGCGGTGAATCAAAAGGTTACCGAACGCTATTCCAACCTATTCAAAAATTCCCTAAAATCAGCACACCGCTGATAAGTTCAACTTAAAAATCAAAAAGAGATCTAAAATCTTCCCTGAAACCATAATAAACTTTCCCTTCCCTATCGACGATGGCAGCGTCACTTCTATCACCATGAAAATCCGCATTAAAAAATCTAATTGTGGCGCTTGCATTCTGCGATGCTTTTAGAATTCTGAAGGCAATATCTTCATCCCCTGAAATTACATGTATCTCAATAGTATTTTTGTCGTTTTGGCCCAATCTTTGAAAGAAAGAATCAATATATTGTTCCCTAACCATGCCATCGATGTGGGCCATACCAATATTGGTAACATGGCCACCTGAATCTCTTGAAACCGCGATGAGTATTGCACAAGGACCAGCTCCCATTGTATACAAGCCATCAATCTTGCCAGTGGGGTTTAGAAATCGGGCATCTCCTTGAAGTACACCAATAGTATTAGGTTGTTGATATTCAAAAGAAGAGGGCAGTGAATTAAGATCAGAGGTATTAATTTGGGTCAACTCTGCTCCTAACTTTTTGCTTTCTGCAGCTTTTGAAATATCTTCAGGATTTATCCCGAATCTTTGCGCTGTGCCTGGCAGAAAAATTTTATCGGATTCTATGTCAATAATAGCTTGTGTAAACTTGCCTCTATCTGAACTATCATCCCTGGAGACACGACTGACTTTTCCTTCTCCATCTAGCCAGATATTGAAAACTAAATCCCATCCATGAGCATTGTTGATTCGAAGAACTTGATATTGGGCGTCGTGGTGAACACGAAAGCCACCTTTCACTATTTCTTTCTTATTCCTTATTGCATTCAAAATATCAGGAGAAAATAAATCCTCGAGAGTCCAAACCCCATTCACTGAATTCTGCGGGGGGGGGGATCCAACGTTTTCATTCCTTAAAAACGTCGAGATAGCCATTGCATCCGAATAAACTGCTGGGAAAAGACTTGAACCAATTTTCTTTGTCCCTTGAGGGAATCTATTTTGGTATTCCTTTACCAGTTCTATGAATTGGTCTGGACTAATATTTACTTTAGATAAGATGTCAGCACGGTCATCTTCGTTAATTTCATTCTGTCCAGAATTAACTACATCAAGAAGGCTGCCCAATTCTTCTTCTGTAACGTTGGAATTTCCATCATGCAACTTTTTTAGGGGGTCACTTTCTAATAACGCGTTTAAGCCTTTTTCGGCGACAAGATTATCAATAGGCTTATTATCGATGGTTAATTTTTGAGCTGTCATAAAATTTAAACTAAAGTAATTTCAGGGTCACAGTGACCTGCTTATTAGTCACTGATTTCACTAGTGTTTTTAGAACACATGATTTTTATTTGGGGGACATATCCCTCACAAATTCTTGAAAACCAATTTTCTGTTATGTATTATCGGAAAAACCGAAGGAAAAGTAGCGTAGAATTGTTCGATCGCAAGCGATCAATATCTTCACTTCCTTGCGTCATACCCCTGAAGCAGGATCCCATCCCCAGGGTCCGTACCACCGCACGATATGCCCTTTCTGCTTGGTAGGCTCTATGTACTAGTTCTAAAGGGACCTAGGTTGGCGGGTGGGTGTGGGAAGTCGTTTTTAAAAGGCTGACGTCTTCTTCTATAGTTGTTACGCGGTCATTGTTTTGATCGATTTTTTGAGAAAGTCGCAATTCAGAGTCTTGGACTTTTTGGGTTAATTCCGTAGTTACGCCTTGGATTTCTTGTTTTAGTTCCGTGCGTACGCCTTGGATTTCTTGTTTGAGCCCCCTTAATTGTTCATCATTTGCTTCCCATCGCCGATCATTTGCTTCCCATCGCCGATCATTTGCCTCCCATTGCCGATCGTTTGCTTCCCATCGCCGATCGTTTGCTTCCCATCGCCGATCGTTCTGATCCCAGCGTTTTTCATTGGCTAAAAACCTCATGTCAACCTTGGCAAATTCAGCCATCACTTCTTTTTTAAACACCCGTAGTTCAGCGCCAAGGTCATCTTTGATGGTGTTCAAATTTTCCTGCATAAGCTCAAATTGGCTTTGCACCTGCTCAGCGATGATGCGAGCATAGCGTTCTGGCTCAGGAGTGTCTTTGAGGTGGGGTTTCTGTTTTTTTATAGAGGGATTCTTTTTGATGGGCATAATTAAAACTAAGAAAAATAGGCAAGGAAAGCAATTGGATTTTTTGGGATTTTTTAAGAAGTTTCGTGGCTTGATTTTTGCCTGTCAAATCGATAAGTAAGACCCAATGTATGTTCCTTCTCTCTATTATTATGGGCGGCGCAAGACCCATGAGGTAAAGGTGGGTGAGGTGGGGGTGGGTGCTTCTAACCCGATTCGGGTGCAGTCCATGACCATTGCCGATACGCTCAATACCCAAGCCGTGGTGGCAGAGGCCGAAAGTTTGGTGAAGGTGGGCTGCGAGATTGTGCGCATTACGGCCCCCACGATTAAGCATGCTGAAAATTTAAAAAATATTCGTGATGAACTTCGCCGCCGTGGGATTAAGGTTCCCTTGGTAGCCGACATTCACTTTACACCCAATGCCGCCGAGATTGCGGCCGACTATGTTGAAAAAGTTAGGGTCAACCCGGGCAATTATGCCGATCGCAAACTCTTTGTGGAACGAGATTATACCGATGCGGAATATGAAGAAGAGTTGGCGAGAATTCGCGACAAATTTTTACCCTTGGTGCGTAAGTGCAAAAGCCGTGGGGTGGCTATGCGCATTGGCACCAATCATGGTTCGCTCTCTGATCGCATTATGAACCGTTATGGGGATACTCCGCTCGGCATGGTGGAATCAGCGTTAGAATTTTTGCGCATTTGTGAAGATGAAAATTATCGGCAAATTATTTTGTCGATGAAAGCTTCCAACACCCAAGTCATGGTGCAGGCCTATCGCTTGTTGGTGGATCGCATGAATGAGTTGGGGTGGACGTATCCTGTTCATTTAGGGGTGACGGAGGCGGGGGATGGGGTGGATGGGCGCATCAAATCGGCCATTGGCATACTGACTTTGTTGCAAGATGGAATTGGGGATACGATTCGGGTGTCACTTACCGAAGACAGCATTTACGAAATCCCCGTCGCGCAAAGCCTCGTTAGGCCATTTAACCAAATACTGACAAGATCCTCTGAAGGCCTTTCGCAAGCCGGTGCCTCTCGCGGCGACCTTCATGGTGCTGGCAGGGACGGAAGCCTTCCGCGTTCCCGCCAAGCCGGGCCGCGGCTTTCCGTCCCTGCCAGCACTCATGAAGGGCCCGCCGCTTCGGCAATGGCTTGCGAAAGGCCTTCAGAGGATCTTGTCAGTACATCGTTACCCTTTGACCCCCTTCAACATGTCCGCAGGGCGGCGGAGACGGTGGGGGTGGGGCCTTGCTGGGTGGGGGGGAAGCATAGTGTGCGGGTGCAGGTTGATTTGCAAGGTGGCGAAATCCCCTGGGTTGAGTTGGAGAAGCTTTTGCAAGAGGAACGAGTGCCTGAGATTGTGTCGGTTGTGATTCGTGATGCGCAAAGGTTAGAAAAAAATCTTTCATTGTTTGCAACATTTCGCAAAAGATTTCCTAAGTTGGCCTTAGCGATCGACTTGGGGGATCAGGGGGTTTTGTTTCCGCAAGTTGTGCCCATGGTTGATAAGGTTAGCGTGTGCCCGGATCGAACCTTGAATGAAGAAGGTTGGAAAAATCAGGCCTTGGAAATTTTACGGGTGGCTAAACTTTGGCCGGCGAGTTTGGAATGGAAGGTAGATGAGAATGTGGAAACTTTGGTCGAATTGGCCAAGCTTGCCAAACTTGAGCAAGTGCCGGTGCATCTATGTTGGCAAGGATCTGACGTTTTGCATCACAACCGTTATTTAGCTGCGCGCTTAAAACAAGAAAACCTTTATACTCCGCTCCGTTTATCTTCCCCAAAAATTTCTCAACAAGATCATCTTTTGTTGTGTGGAGAATTGGGCAGTTTGTTGATTGACGGTTTGGGCGATATTATTTCTATTCCCTTAGCCGACCCCCATGCGGCAGTGCATCTCGCTTATAATTTGTTGCAAGGTTGTAGGGTGCGTTTATCCAAAACCGAATTTATTGCTTGCCCATCTTGTGGGCGCACGCAATTTGATTTACAAACCACAACGCAAAAGGTTAAGGCGAACACTTCCCATTTAAAAGGGGTGAAAATTGCCATCATGGGTTGCATTGTGAATGGGCCTGGTGAAATGGCCGATGCCGATTTTGGCTATGTGGGCGGAGGGCCAGGGCGGATTCACCTTTATGTGGGCAAGGAATGTGTCGAAAAAAATCTTCCTTCCGAAGTAGCTGTGGAAAAGTTAATTGATTTAATCAAAGCCCATGGGAAATGGGTTGAACCTATTCAGGTAACCGCATGAAACAAAGTCAGTTGCTAATCCCAACCTTACGCGAAGCCCCCAGTGATGCCGAGGTAGCGAGCCACCAACTCATGATACGGGCGGGTTATATTCGTAAACTGGCTGCCGGAGTTTATACTTTTTTGCCATTGGCGCAGCGGGTGTTGCGCAAAATTGAACGCATCATTGAAGAAGAAATGACAGCGGCTGGTGCCCAACAGGTGTTGCTGCCCATTGTGATGCCAGCGGAGCTGTGGATCGAAACCGGGCGTTGGAATTATTATGGCAAAGAGTTGCTGCGCTTCAAAGATCGTCATGATCGGGATTTTTGTATTGGGCCTACCCACGAAGAAGCGATTACTGATTTAGTGCGCAATAATGTAAGTTCTTATCGTCAATTACCCATGAATCTTTTTCAAATTCAAACCAAGTTTCGCGACGAAGTGCGCCCACGCTATGGTTTAATGCGGGGGCGCGAATTTATCATGAAAGATGGTTATTCTTTTCATGTCGATGAGGCCTCGTGTTTACAAGAATATGAAAATATGGGGCAGGCCTATAAAAAGATTTTTTCTCGGTGTGGTTTAAAGTTTCGAGCGGTCGAGGCCATGACCGGTAATATTGGTGGCAGCAAGAGTCATGAGTTTCAGGTGTTGGCGGCTAGTGGCGAAGACATAATTTTGAGCTGTAACCAATGTGAATATGCGGCCAATGTTGAAAAAGCGGCCTTAGGCAAGTTAAAGCCGCTCGAGCAAAATGCGAGTGCTGGTCAAGCTAAAAAAGTCAAAACCCCTGGCATGCACACGGTTGAAGACGTTGCCAAATTTTTAAATGCCAATCCTCAACAACTCGTAAAAACGCTCATTTATAAAGCCGATCAAAATTTTATTGCAGCTTTAGTGCGGGGCGATCGTGAGCTCATGGAAGCCAAACTTAAAAATGTTTTAGGCTGCCAAGAACTCATCATGGCGACCGGTGCTGAAATCGAAAAGGTTACCGGCGGCCCATTGGGTTTTTCAGGTCCGATCGGTTTGCAAATCCCTATTTATGCCGATTTTGAAATTGCCGGAATAGGCCAATTTATTACCGGGGCTAATGCCCAAGATTTACATTTGCAAAATGTTAATCTGAGTGATTTTAAGGTGAAGGGATATTATGATTTGCGGCGAGCCATGGCAGGCGATGCTTGCCCCCATTGTGCTAGCGGGAAATATGAAGAACATCGTGGCATTGAAGTTGGGCAAATTTTTTATTTGGGCACCAAATATTCCAAAAGCATGAAGGCCGTTTACCTCGACGAAAAGGGCCAAGAGCAAGTCATGATTATGGGCACCTATGGCATTGGGGTCAGCCGCACGGCGGCCGCTGCGATCGAGCAAAATCACGATGCCAATGGCATGATTTGGCCTTATCAAATTGCGCCGTTTCATTTTCATTTGGTATCCCTTGATATTGAAAAAGATGAAGTAAGAAAAGTTAGCGAAGAGTTTTACCAACAATTACGAGCTGCAGGCATTGAGGTTTTATGGGATGATCGGGTAATTTCTCCGGGGATGAAATTTAAAGATAGCGATCTTATCGGTATTCCCTATCGCATTGTGGTAGGGGCACGTGGGCTTAAAGATAGTTGTGTGGAAATTAAAACTCGGGCCAATGGTTCGGTTAACAAAGTTACCTTGGCAGAATTAGTTTCTACGGTTCAAAAAATTCATCATGAAAAATGCTTATCCTAATTCAAAACTCATTTGTGCACTTGATGTGGCCAATCTCAAAGCGGCCAAGGGCATGGTTCGTCGTTTAGGCAGTGCTGTGCAATGGTATAAAGTGGGGTTGAGGCTCTTTAGCCAAGAAGGGCCGGTGATCGTTCACTGGCTAAAAAAACAAAAAAAGCGCGTTTTTCTTGATTTAAAATTGCACGACATCCCCAATACCGTTGCTGAGGCCTGCCGGGTGGCCGTGGGTATGAAAGTCGATATGCTAACGGTTCATGCCAGCGGTGGTTTAGAAATGCTGCAGGTAGCCAGCCTTGCTGCGCAAGAAGAAGCGCAGCGGCTTAAAGTGCATGCACCGCTTATCGTGGCAGTCACTGTATTGACCAGCCTAAACGATCTTTCGTTTTTGGGGATTAGCGACCCAATTTCTGAGCAGGTGCTACGCCTAGCCAAGCTTGCCGAAGCTGCCAAACTCTCCGGGGTTGTTTGTTCGCCCTTAGAAATTGAAATTTTACGGCAGAAGTTCCCCAAAACTCTAAAATTAGTCACCCCAGGCATCAGGCCGCCGGGTTCACCCCATGGGGATCAAAAGCGCGTGCTCACAGCCCAAGAGGCCTTTGCCGCCGGGGCAGATTATATTGTCGTGGGTAGGCCTATCTTAACGGCCGATGACCCTAAGGCTGTGGTGAAACAATTGCTGGCAACAAACTAGGCCCTTAGCCGAAATGGGCCCTAGAGGTCAGGATATCTTTTTAATCCTAAAAACGGCAGTTGAAATTGCTTCTCTGTCATTGCGAGCCCAGCAGGGTGAAGCAATCTCAATTGGCCCAAGCGAGATTGCTTCACCCCGCTGGTGCAGGGCTCGCAATGACAAATCGCGCGTTATTTCAGAAGAATCCGAAGAAACATATCGTCAACTGCCGTTTTTAGGTTAATAATAAATTTTGTGTATGAATACCTACGTTGACACAACTAAACCCATCTTTGAGGCTGATTTTGCCCGAGGCTTACCTGGATCCGTGGGGCCCGAACAGGGGCAACGCCTTTGGGTGGTGGTAGCCCTGGAGGGTCTTTGGTTGGCCAAAAATCCAACGGCTGAAGCCAAGCTACCCGCTTATTTTGCAACTTTAGAGACCGCCGCTGCTGGAGACGGGAGTTTGGTTCGCGCTTTTCATCGGTTGCCCGATGACGTTCAAACCAGTATCAGCGAGGCCGTTGGTAGCCGTGCTATTGTCATCAAACTATTAACGGCGGCCTATAATCCCGATGCTGTTTTCGACACCGTTATTCAAAATATAGCGAGGGACCTCTATTTTGGCAGCAAGCTGCAAGAGGCGTCGGTATTATATTCCCTGCTCATCCAAGATAAACAACCTTTCGACATCCCTGTGTCAGGCCCGGTGCGTGAATTTGCCAAGACCCAATTAGCGGTGTTGCAAGGCAATGGGGATGCAAAATATTTTATTCCATCGTTGGTGCATTATGCCACCCAACTGCAACAGAATATTTTTGACGGCGAGATGCTGTCGGCTTTGCTGGTGGCCGGCGTGATGGGGAGAGTGGCTAAATTTGTGTCGATCCGACGTTCGGTGCAATTGGCAAAAGGTACCGGTGCCATCTGGAAGGCGAGGGCGGTTGGTACAGCAGCAGAAGTGGGTGGGCTATCCGCGGTTAATTTAGGTTTTCAGTGGCATCATCAAGGCTACCTGAATTTTTCAGACGTCAAAACAAGCTTGTTGCGCAATGCGGTGGCAATTCCCGTATTGAAAGGCATGGGCGGTTTGGTGAGCCGCACCATGGGCAACAATGTCTTCTTGCATCATGTGGCGGGCACAGCGGGCTTAATGACCGCCCATGAATTGGAATATCGAGTGGGTATTGTCGACCATCGCCTGCCTTTGGGCATTAGTGCCATTCATGCCGGCAGCTTTCAAATTCAGGCTGCGTTGGGGATGAAGGGTGCTGCCGCCTTACTTGGCCCACGGTTTCAGGCCTTGAACGCCTATTGGGAAAATCAAGCTAAGCGTTTAGAATTGGGAGTTGAGAAAGGTTTCCGCTTACCACCGTCTTGGCATCCGTCCGTTTTTCCACGGTTGTCTGCTCTGAGTGGGCCAAGATTTGCTTGGGAGGGCGGTCCCTCAGGCAATTTTGATCCTATTTTAATGGGCGCAGATCCCACGGTGAATCATGTTGGCTCTACAGCCCTAGCGACCATGGGCCCAGCAGATGCTCCTCCGGGGACAGGTACCGGTTGGAGGTTTCCAACCATGTTACCTGCACAACAGGGAGAAGTTGTGTATACCCATGGTAGGTTTGTCTTGAAGGTGGGGGATTTCCTACCAGGAGGCAAACGTTTTCAAGTGGTCAGAAAGCTGGGCCAAGGGGGTTTTGGTGTAGCTATTCAGGTTTTGAATTTAGATTTTGGTCGTCATGAAGTTATTAAGATTCCCCATAGTGGTCGTGTCACTCCAGTCGATCAAACCAAATTTGAAAATGAAACCAGAATAGCGGCTAATCTTGCCGCAGGGATTGCCCCAGCCATTTATGATCAATTTGAGATTGTACGTGGATTAAAAGTTCCTCGGATGGAATATGTTCCCGGGGTTGATTTAAGAGATTTGTTAGACTTGGTACGGGATGGGCAGGTTAAATTAACTTTTCTAGATCTACTAGAAACGTTTCGCGAAATTTGTGATCAAGTCGCAAAGATGCACCAAGCTGGCGTTGCCCATTTGGATCTTAAGCCAGAAAATATTCGGATCATGCCCGCAGCTAAACCACGGATCATGGACTTGGGCTTGGCTGTGAAGGTGATGTCGGATGATGGATTAACGCTCCCTGATACGATGGCAGGGACTCCACTCTATATGTCTCCTGAAATGGTTCGTGGTTCAAAAGGAGGGTCGCTGCCAAATTTTCGTAGCCCCGATATTTATGCCTTAGGGGTTATGCTTTTTGAACTGGTAACGCAAGTTCATCCTCTATGGGAATTTCGTGATGGCGATCCAGGCCGTGGTGAACCCAAAAAGGTGGTCAATGTTGATGTCAGTGAACGGCTCAGCCCGTTTAATATCATTACTCGTTTGTTGGATGCTCACCACCCCATCGTAGCTTTTGAAGATCTCTCCGCCCAACCCCTAACGCCCCCTCAGAAAAATTTAGAAGTTTTTGTTCTCCAGGCCATGGAAAGAGATCCGGCCCAGCGTTATCAGAATGTTAAGGATTTAAGAAATAACATTGATGCATTGATCCGAGGCATTAAATCAATTCATCAGAGTTCGGGCCATGATTATCGACGAGAGGTTTATGAACATTTATTGACTCAAGGCACCGATGCCATCAAAAGGGCTCAAGACATAAAAGAAGAGATGGGCCAAGTTGCTGCAGCAATTCATGAAGCCCATGATAAAATGTATGAAGGTGGGGTTATTAATCATGAAATGGCAAGACGGGTGCAACTGCTTCCCCATCGTTTAAGAGAGCTGCAACTGCAACGCAATAATCTTTTGTTGCAAGCCCGCAATGCCTTGAGCAATGCCTTAATTTATGAACCCAACCCGCAAGGCAAGAATTTATTGGCAGAAGTAGCTTGGATTGAATTGGTGGAACATGAAGACCGTTTAAGCCCCGTTGCCCGGGATGATTTAGTACGTACCATAGAAGAGAATGATACCGTTGGTACTTTAAATCGTGTCCTTTCTCCTGTAGAAGGGGTGACTCGTGTAAGCCTGACGAGCAATCTTCCTTCTCTTGATCCAGTTGGCATGAGTATTCGTGCGCATCTTCCAGATGAACATGGCAATTACCTGCCTCATCCTGAGGCGCTCATTTTTAAGGTAAGTGAACCCAAAGATGTCAACCTAAAACCAGGCTATTATCAATTTGAATTCGTCGCCGAAGGTTACGCCCCTTTAAAAATTCCTGTATTCATTAGTTTAAGGGATGTTCGTAACTATTTACAAAACGGTAATGCCTATGAGCTTCCCGTAACATTTTATCCCACTCGTCTTGTACCGAAAGGTTTTTACGTAATTTCAGCCGGGGATTATTATACAGGTATGGATGTCTTTTATGATGGAGATCCATCGTTCATTCATTCCCGCCCTTTGCGAAGAGAACATCTACCAGCCTTTGCCATGTCTGATCCCGTGCAAATTAGGCACTATAAAACGTTTCTTCAAGCATTAGTTGCTGCAGGTCGGGTAGAAGAAGCCCAACAATATCTCCCACGCTATGAAGATTTAACTCATGATCGGCGCTCAACTCCTAGTTTATTGCAATGGGAAATTATCGAGAAGGGTTCCAATCAACATGAACTCGTTGTACCCGCTCAAGATAAATGGGGTGATTCTATTTCAGATGATCAACCCGTTCATTCTATTTCGCATGATGCCACCACCGCCTTTACTGCATGGTTTACTCAAAGAGCGCTTAGAAATCTTTGGACAGCGCGTCTGCCAACCGTAGCAGAATTAGAAAAAGTTGCCCGTAATGGAGAATTTAAATGGAATTTTCCTTGGGGAAATACCTTTGACCCTCTTTATGCCGTAACTTCGATGGCTTTTAGTAACCCTGGTGCTAATCGAGTGATGCCCGTGGGGGGGCATCCTAAGCCCCAATTTAATCGTGACAGATCTCTCTTTGGTCCAATGGATATCGTGGGGAACACCCGAGAGCTAACCTTGAATGGCCCAACCCCCAATACTTTTTATTATTTTGGAGGTTCCAACCGAACTCCGGATGGGGGCTTTTTTTGGCCCGCCGGGCGGCATTTTACTGATAAAAAGAAGGTACAAGATTATTATGGTTCTTTTCGGTTGGTCTATACCTTGCCTGATGGACCATAGGTGATTTTTCACCCAGTCTCGAGGGGAATTTGACATAGTGTTAAATTTTCTTAACCCTCGATGATGATTTAACTATTATTGTTTTTCCTCTATTTTGTTTTTCATCTTTGAATTCATAAAATGTACATCGTTTTGTCTTGATTGAGTTATCTAATTGAAATCATTAAATTTTATAAATTGATTCGTGGCATAGAATTTGCTCTTAAATTCTATGGGTTAATGAAGAGAAAGGACTTTGGGATTATTTAATATCACTCTGGGGAGGGGGATATGGATGCCAAATCATTTCTTTTAGGCCTCGTGGCCATCTTGTCTTTTTGTTTACTTACTTCCAGTCAACTTAATGCCGATGTTGGAAAGCAATGTGGGCGTTTTAACTTTCATCAACAAATAGGTGGGGATTTAAGCGAAGACTTTGCCGACCTCAACTATGATACCGAAGGGCTTGCCTGTCGCGTTCTTAAAACCTTCGATGGTCAATTGCTTAAAAATCCGCCTAAAAATACCGAGCAATTAAACCGGCTCACTCAAAGTGCCATTCAATATTTTATTCGGCAAAATGGCGACCACTATCCAGAAGACAATCAGTTTTTTAGTCAGTATTTAAAAAAGTGGCAAAAAGTTTATACGAAATATAATCGTGTGTCAGCAAAGAGTGGGGCCACTCCAGATATGACGGTAAATCCCATCAGTGGTGCTACCCCGGATATGCAAATCAATCCTTTGGATGGTGCAACTCCTGACATGCACGTGAATCCTCTCGACGGTGCCACTCCAGACATGCATACCAATCCACTCGGCGGTGCTACACCCGACATGTAATGATTTATTCCTTGACACCCCAGCCTCTGGGGTGTCAAGCCTCCAGTTGTGACCGTGGGTTGGGGAATTCAAACTAGCTCCATCCAAAATCACTAATAAAATTATATAGTTATCGTTTATGTTTTTATTGCGTCTATGGCAAAGAATTTGCAAGCTTATGTTAAGTGGAGGAGGCGATCACCATGGCCAGATTAGACGTTTGTTTTGGTTTAGATGAAGGTAACGGGGAAGCCGATCAATACATGGAACAAGCCCTCTTAGAGGCCGAAATGACCATGCAAAATTCGAGTATTGGTTACGAATACGCTAAAATCGAATTGGCCAAATCGCAAAATTATTTGACCCAAGAAGAATTGTTGGCCCAAATGGATTATCTCAAACAAGCCTATTTTGCGGCGCGCAATTTGCTTGAGCAGTTTAAGCCGGATCGTTTGACCGATGTAGAAGAAGAAATTTTATTTCAAAAACAAACTATTTTTGTTCCAAATCAACACTTGCATTCTTAAGTTATAATCAACATAAAAAGAAATATAGAAAAGTTTTTTGTAAGCGGGCTTAAGGCTTCCAGGGGTCCGTGTCGCCTGGGGGTTATGGCCCCCAGGCGCACTCAAAGTCTCGGCTTTCACGGCTATATAGCCATGGAGGTGAAAGCCTCCGACAAACCCCTTCCAGCCTTAAGCCCGCTCACAAAAAACTTTTCCAAATAGGTTTTAAATATGGAAATTATTTTTGGTCGGCGGCCTGTCTTAGAATGTCTGCGTGCGCAGCGCCGAAAAATTACCAAACTTTATTATCAAGAAAATCTACGCGAGGGGGAAAATCAAGAATTGTTAGCCTTGGCTAAAGATAAAAAAGTTCCCCTGCAATCGGTTAAGCGGCAGTGGCTCGATGACAAAAGCCAGAACGCCCATCATCAGGGTTTTTTGGCAGAAGTCAGTAGTTATTTATTTTTACCGTGGGAAGAAACCTTCAATACCATTCAAACTAAAGAGCAAGGGTTGTGGGTGGCCTTTGATGAAATTCAAGATCCACAAAATGTGGGGAGTTTAATTCGCAGTGCAGTTTGTTTGGGGGTGGAGGGGGTTTTTATTTTGAAGCACCGTAGTTGTGGCATTACGCCGGCAGTAGTGAGGGCAAGCTCGGGGGCTACAGAACATGCTTCGGTTATCCAAGTGACTAATTTGGTCAGCACCCTACAGGCCTTGCAAGATATAGGCGTCGTGGTGTTTGGTTTAGATGCCAGCGGAGCTGACGAAATTCACATGTTGAAATTTCCAGCCAAATCACTTTTAGTGTTGGGCGCTGAAGGCAAGGGCCTGCGCCGTTTGACCAAAGAGCATTGTGATAAGCTGGTGCGCATTCCCCAAGTGTCGTCGGTGGCATCGCTTAATGTGGGGGTAGCCGGGGCCATTGCAATGTTTTCGGCGCAATACCATCGATAACTCCAAGAATAACCTTGACTTGTTAGCTCCCTAAAAATATACCGGTTCGACTTCCGGGGCTAAGTTGAATTTCCAAATCCATTTGAGGAGAATTTTCTTTTCATACATAATAGGCCTTTGGAATGGGATTAAACCCAGATGAAAGGCCGGCTTAGCTCAGTTGGTAGAGCAACTGATTTGTAATCAGTAGGTCGTAGGTTCGACTCCTATAGCCGGCTCACGTTTATTTGTAATATAGCCTTCCAGAAATTTCCTGCTGTAATGAAGGCGTCCGCCTTAGGCGGACAACGCAGAGCCAGGAGATTTATGGAAGGCGGTTGATAGCGGGAGTAGCTCAGTTGGCTAGAGCATCAGCCTTCCAAGCTGAGGGTCGCGGGTTCAAGTCCCGTCTCCCGCTCAAAAATTTGCAGCAGCTAATTTTTCCTCTATTTTCTAATGCTATTTTCTAGTGCTGCAAATTTAGAAAATGGCATGAGAAAATGGAAAATGGAGGGAAATATTTTTTGCCCCTGTAGCTCAGTTGGTAGAGCATTTCCATGGTAAGGAAAAGGTCACCAGTTCGATTCTGGTCGGGGGCTCAAAAATTTTCGCAAGAAAATTTTTCCTCTATTTTCGATTTTCTATTTTCTAATGCGAAAATTTTAGAAAATGGCATGAGAAAATGGAAAATGGAGGGAAATTTCCTGAGGAAATTTAAATATAGCCGAGCGGAGACGAATTTATTTCGCGTAGCTCGGCGATGTGAAGCATAGCTAAGTATATAGACAATTTTTAATAGAGTGGTAACGAGAGTGGGGTGCGCGAGGGGAGGCGATCCGCCCCTCGCATCAATAGGAGAGGTGCCCGAGTGGCCAAAGGGAGCAGACTGTAAATCTGCCGGCGTTAGCCTTCGAAGGTTCGAATCCTTCCCTCTCCACATGAACGTAGTGAAATGGGGAGAGGGTATGCAAATAATCATGAGATTTCTGCAAGGCGAAGCAGCAGAAATCTCATAACTCTAAGGATCGCGAGCGATAAGGCGAGCAATCCTTCCCTCTCCACAATGCGTGAGTCATTCCTCAAAAAGAGGACATAACTTCCGATAAAATTCAAAAAAAATAAAAAGTACGCAACTTTATTTTCATTCATACAGAGAGTCTGTCATTCATTCCAACAAATAACCTTATTGCTAAGTGTGTAAAAGAGGGTGGTTTTATGACGGATTTTTCCAAACAGGGTGTCAGTCTTTTTACAATTCCATCTAATCCGGTTTCTTCCAACCGATTCCGAGAGCGGTTTAACGCCGTGGCCAAAGAATTAAAGCTCGGTTTAGAGTGGGTTAAAGACGAGAAAAACCCACTAGCCGTGGATGCTGATGAACTTAGAGTGGCCGCAGCGGCCGTAACGAATTATCAACTTCAATCTTCAATACCATCTCAGTTTAATCCCAACCTGCTTCGTGATGTCACCCTTATTTTACGGACCGTAGAAGAGCAAAGGCTTGCGGCCGTTGAGGCAAGCGCCCTTTATCATCGCAGGGTGAACTATCGTGCCCCCTTGGAACAATTGAGCCCCGTGGAGCGCAGGGCTTTGGAATTATTTGCTTTGCGGGTGATGCCTGTCTTGACCCGAATTGAGCAGCGTCAGCATGATCCTAAGGCACCCGAGCACGGAGTTTGGCTCGCCCTTCACGGAGATTATTATTCGAAAATCCTCTTTCAACGGTTCAATAAAGACAATTGTGCAGGGCCTTATGGAGGAGATAAGGCCTGTAGCCTAGTTCCTTTTTTCCCCGATTCCCCACCTGTGAATGGGATGATCGACTCTCGAATTACACCCGATGAATTTAGGGCTATGGGGGCCGCGCTGCCACCTAAGGCTGAAGAATTGAGACCCACCACGGTGTTGACAAAAGGCGCCGATCACAAGATTGTCGCGACGCCACTACCCCTACACCCTGATTATAAACAAGATCACCAATTATTGGCGGCTGTCTTAGAGGAAATTGCCGATCTTTCTGTAGAGGGAAAAAATCTGGATCCTTCACTTCGCACTCAACTCCAGCGGTGGGCCATGTTTTTCCGAACTGGACTGGCTGCCGATGAGGCAGCGGCCGCCCAAGCCACCATTGATGCAGGTGAGGGGGGTGGAATGTTGCGGGTGCATATTGGGCCGAGTGAGTCTTATTGGGAAGATAACACAAAATTTCCTTATCTCTTACAAGTGGGCGTACGGGATGTAGGGCTGGCGGCAGAACTTGAAAAGGGTAAAGAGGCCTTTCCAGCTTTAGAGCGTTTGTTGAACGATATTCCCCATTATCAACCGAGAGAACTCTCCACCCGCGGCGGCTTAGCTGATCCACTTTACCATGCTATAATAGGTGGGTTTGTTTGGACGTTTCCATCACGAGAGCCGGCTGGCAATAATTTTCCTAACTACGAGGGATATGGTGTAGAAGGCAGTAATCGATTTATTTGGTTAGAGACTATTTCAGAGATCGCCCGTTCGGCACCGGTTGTGATGGGGGGGTTGCTCGATGAGGATTTTACCCGTTGGGATGCAAGAAAAAATATCATTCAAGATACGGTGGATCATGAATCTGGCCATTTAATAGGGCCGCTGCGTAGCCACGTGACTCCCAGCGGCGAGAGAATGGGCGCTCTTTTTGGTAAACACTGGGGTAGCGCTGATGAACCCAAGGCCGACCTGACTGGCCCACAACGGGTTCGTTTAGAACATCGGGCGGGCAAAATATCCGATGCCGAGGCGCGTGATCTGCTGCGCGGAACACTTTTCTTCCATCTTGGCAACCGTTACAAAGGAAAAGCTGCCTTTGGGTCGGGGGACCTGACAGATCATTACTATGGTCATATGATTCAGGTAGGCTGGTATTTTAAAACCGGTGCGCTTACGCTTATTGAGCAGAAAAACCGACTCCACATGGACTATAAACGTATGGAAGATGCCTCCCATGAACTTTGGAAGAAAATCATCGCCTTCCAGGCCGCCGGTGACTTGAAAGGATATCTTAAGTTTGGCGCCGAACTGGTTGCTGCCATTCCCGACAAAGCCGATCAAATGATCCTTGAAGCCAATAGAGGCCAACGGCTAATCTTTATTGAACGCCATCTTTAAGGAAATTTCCAACATTAAAAGCCACTTTAGGATAACCAAAAATCAAACTTGACATATATCTATTGTCTGAATTATATATATACCTGATATGGCTATAAAAACATCAATGAATATACCTCCCGATCTACTTCACGAAGCGATGAAAGCAAGCGGAGCAGCGACCAAAACCATGGCGGTCGTTATGGGGTTGCAAGAGTTAATTCGCAAGAAGCGCTTGCAACAGTTATTGCAGCTTAAGGGTTTAGGTGCGGTTAAGCTCCCCGCTAAATCTTTACGTAAAATGCGTGACCGCTAATGATCTTGGTCGATACTTCGGTTTGGATTGAATTTTTTAAAAAATCTCCTTCTATAGAATTAACCCAGTTAGAGCTTTTTATTGAAGAAGGCGAGGTAGCTACTTGTTTGCCTATTCAAGCTGAACTTTTTTCTGGAGAGGTTTCCCCTAAGTTTGAGAAAATTCTTCAAGACGCCTTTCAGGCCATGGTATTTGTAGATCCTGATTGGAATTCGCCAACTACCTGGAAGAACATTACTGAGTTTTCTTCGAAAGCAAGAAATTTAAAGGTAGGCATTCCTAAATTGGTGGATCGCATGATCCTCTATTGTGCCAAACAATCTAAAACCACCCTTTGGACCCTTGATAAAAAATTAAAAAAACTGGCAGTTTCTCTTCGAGTTCAAGTTTATTGATTTTTTATTCCACAAAGATTCAATTGAAATAGTTAATAGTTTACTATAAACTATTAACTATGAATAGAAATGCCCAAAAGCGCATCCTTGATCTTATTACAGAGAAATCTCAAATAAAACCCCATGATTTAAAGAATATCCTTGGGATTTCAACGGTTAGCATCCATAAGCACCTCAAAAAGTTGCTGGATGCAAAGAAGATTATACGGCATGGAAAACCGCCACTTGTATTTTATACGCTTAATACTTCGGTAGGCTCAGAAACTTTAGAGACTATTGAAACAGGCAAAATTGCCCAACCAGACCAACAAGTCATTAATCAAAATTTTATTTATTTCACCCCGGAGGGCGAATTTTTTTCTGGTGTTCCTGCCTTTATTCACTGGGTTCAGCACACGGGTCAAAAGACTCATTTAGAATTCTTGGCAAGAGAATTTGTGCAAATTAGGCAAAAAGCAGACCAGTTTTTTGACCCTAACCATGCCTTCATCAAGGCCCTATTTAAACTTAGACAAACTTTTCCAGAAACATTTCTGGATGAACTCTTTTATCAAGATTTTTATAGCCTTCCCAAGTTTGGTCGTACCATCCTCGGGCATAAAGTATTGCATGCCAAGCAATCTCAAAATCTTCCGCTCATTCAAGAATTAGCCACTTTTTGCAGGCCCACCATTCTTAATATTATTGGGCATTATCATGTTAACTACATTGGGTGGATCCCCCATTCTATTCCTAGAAAAATTCCTTTTTTAAAGGCCTTTAAAGAATTTCTTAAACTGGATTATCCTGCCATTAATATCGTCAAGGCTTATGCTGGGGAAATCCCTATTGCTCAAAAATCACTTTCGAAACTTGAAGAGAGAATCGAAAACGCTCAAAAAACTTTTTTCATCAATAATCCACCGCAACAAGTCGACAACCTACTTTTACTAGATGATGCTTTAGGTTCTGGCGCGACACTCAATGAAGTTGCGCGCAAAATCAGACATCTCATCAATCCCAAAAAAATTTATGGGTATGTTATTTGTGGAAGTTATAAGGGGTTCGAGGTGATTCGAGAGGTTTAAAATCAAACTGACACTTTCACTCGGCTACCACATAGGCTTTAAAAAAATTGAAAAAATCTAAAATTTCTATTAGCATTTATTTTTTAAATGTTGTAAGCGCTTGATTCTTCAAATGAATGGGGTTAAAGGCTAAAGTTAATAAAATATCGTCATCCCGGACGAGCTTGCCCCGGACTTGATCCGGGGATCCGGGATCCATATAATAAGGAGCAAAGTTATGTCGAAGGAGAAATTTGATCGGAAGAAGCCGCATGTGAACGTGGGGACGATAGGGCATGTAG
>JACPFA010000009.1 GCA_016183235.1 Deltaproteobacteria bacterium | reverse complement strand
ATCTTCTTTTTTATTCTTTCCTCCTGCACCACCCCATCAACACCCCCTGACACCCTGTCCATCCCCATCCCCAGCCGCTGGAGCCAAGACCTCAACGCCCAAGCCACCCCCTGGCTAGCCGCCCAACTACGCGTTTACGAATTACCCACCCAAACCAAAGTCCACGCTACCACCATGCAGGTCGATGAAGTAAACGGCACCGTAAAAGCCAAAAGCTTCAAACTCCCCGGCGGCAAGACGTATAAATTCATCATCGAGTTTCAATATTTAACCCCAGGCCAGCCAATCGCCTTTGCCTATGCCGAAGTAGAAAAAGAAATCGGCGATGGCAACGCCGAAACCGTGACCTTCACCAGCTCAGACATTCGTTATGAAGTCGACAAACAAGACCCCAACATCAGCGCCTCCATCAGCCAAGGCATTTTGCCCGATTTAGACCCCGACAACGATGGCTGGAGCACTTACCAAGAACTCAAAGACGGCGTGAGCCCCCTCAATGGCCAAGACATCCCCAAAGTGCCAACCGTGCAAATCACCTTGAATAAAATCGGCGAAGAAATAGAAATCACCCTGCAAGGCCAAGATAATAAAAGGGTCGAGGGCCTTAAGTTAGCCGATCCTTTGTGTGGTGTAAGAAAAATGAGTGAACAAGGCTTAGGGACCAACCAAGCCAAGGTGGTTTATCGGCTCGATCTGCGAAGCATTGATGAGGGATATAATCAAAGAAATATCCAAGCCATCATATGGGACGGGGTAACGGCCAATCAAACGGGCAGCCAAGAGACTGCCCCCTTTAGCATCAAGGGTGATGAAAGCCACGTAAGCTTTGTATTTACCGAACCAGAGGAGGGGACCGAATTAGAAGGCATCACAACGTTACAGGGCATTGCCTGCGGTCGCAAAGAAATTATGAATTTTAAGATCCGGTTTAATGGGGAAGAACTCACAGGTTATGATGTAGCCATGAGCTTAGGGGATTATGGCGAGAAAAAGGTGATCATTAGCAATTTGAATACCGAATTAATTCCTGATGGGGAGGTGGAGATTCAAGGGGAGTCCATCGATGGTAGTGACATCAAGGGTCAAGGGATAGGAAAATATAAAATTACCAATAAGAGCGCGATTAAGGTGAAACAGCCAGAAGGGCGAAAGTGGATATATGGGGCACAATCTTTGAGTTTTTCGGTAGTGGGTGAGCCGTCGGCTAAGAGTTTAACAGTGGAACATAGCGGGCAAGGGGAGTTAAGTTCTTTAAGTACCACCGATGTGAATGGAACCGCCTTATTGAATGTGAAGAATGCGACAGAAGGTAGTAAGGAAAGTTTTACGATTCGGTCGTATGATGGGAATGATGTTTTATTAGCTGAACGTACGGTAACTTTTGAAGTGCGCAATAATCCTCAAATCAAGCAATTTAACAGTGAGTGGGTACAAGGGCCAACTGGCTTTGATGTAAAATTAAATTATGAAGTGTTGAATGCCAATAGTATAAGCATCGGTCAAAATGAGATTTTGTGTGGGTTAGAGGGGAGCCCAGTGAAGAATATAAAAATTTGTAAAGGGTCGGTGCAAGGTAAGCTTCAACAGGCAGGCGACAACCATTATGTGTTAACGGCAACACGTGGGGATAGCAAGAGCAGCCAAGATATTCCTGTAGAGGGGGTAGGTGCTTATTTCCCAAGATACGGAGTTGTGAGTAATAAGAATGATGAGGCACCCAACGAAATTAAATTGCCGAACAGTGGCTCTTATCGACTCAAGGCGATTCGACTGAACAAGCAATTACAAGAAGGTTCTACTGATTTTGAAAAAGAGGATAAAGATGGTGCCATCATCCCCCTCGACAAAACGCAATTACAACCCAGAACCGATTACAAAATTCGATTAGAAAAACTCACCAAGCCACAAGGCAATGTGCTGGGTACCATGGAAAAGATCGTGACCACGGGTGATAAAGATCTGGTGTTGTGGCTGCGGTTCAATGAAGATCCATCCAAAAAAGAAATTTGTGAAGGTGGTGATGCCGGAGAGTATGTTTGCGACTACAGCGGCAACAACAACCACGGTATTCCACAAGGCGACCCCGAATGGCTAGAACCCCCACAATCCGGCTTGTTAGGCGGTGCCCTGCAATTTGATGGGGTGAATAATATGATTGTTATTGAAGACAGCCCAAGTTTAATGTCTGTGTTTAATGAATTAACAATAAAAGTTTCTTTAAAACCAGAAGGGTTCGTTGAGGAAAATTTTGATGCTATCATCGACAGATCTGATGATGGAAATAGCACTTTTGCAATGAGTTTTGGTAACATGGCTAAATTGAAATGGGGGGTTAAATTGAATGAAGATTCTTATATTTTAATTGGTGATGAGAATCCGGTTGTAGCTGGTGAACGGGTAGTTTACATTGGACAATATAAAGTTGGAACATCTAGGTTATTTAGAGATGGGATTTTGGTAGCTATGGAGAATGGCCCGATGTTGCCTTTGGCAAATGGTTCGGTTACTATCCGAATCGGTTATCATGAATTTTGGAAAAAATATTTCAATGGGATTATAGATGAGTTGATCATGCTAAATAAAAATTTGTCTGATAGTGAAATCCAAAATAGTTATCAAGCTGATGAAGCTTTGTTAAATGATTAACCTAAAACTCAATTTCTTTGGTACAACCCAGAGCGCTTACATTGCAGCAGCCTGTCATGGTAAGTTGGAATTCAGTCCTTATAATGCCGCTTCTAGCAGGGGGTCGGCTATAGTGTAGACACCCTCGGTTTTTTCGACAAAACCACTATCTATCAGTCTGTTCAACATAGAATATAATTGTTTGTCCGATATTTGAGTTTGTTTTTTGATTTCTTCCCATCTTGCCCCGTCTTTTATTGATTTCATTATCTTCTTATATCTAGCCTCGGCCTTTGATGAAAATTTTACAAACTCTTCTTTTGCAAGCGTCGAACCATCTTCAATAGTTTTCCTTAAAGACTCTCTGGGAGAATATCTTAACCTGTACCATCCATATTTTGTAAGCCATCCTATTATGCCGTCTAATTTTTTTATAGCCGTTAAAATTTCTTCGTCCGTAAAATCAATCCTTGCCTGTTTTGCCCCCTCTTTTAAAAAGGTGAAACCACTTTCCTTGTTCAGCCTGGTGGTTTGGAGTTCAAACACAGCCCTTCCATAAAGCGGCGCATTTGCATTATTTTTACCGAGAAAGGTTTTTAGCATTCCTGATTCCGATCCGGATATAACAATCTTAATATTTGGGAAATTATCATAGATAAAGGCTACTGAATTATCCAGATGCAGTCTTTTTAGCAATTGAGCTTCGTCAATGACCAATACGAATTTGTGTTTATTCAGATAATCCAATCCTTTTTTCATGAAGTTTAGGGATAAGTTGACACCTTTTAATGTGAATTGATTGATTCTAAACCGCTTTAATTTATCTATTTCGTCTGAAAGTGTTTTGTAAAAATCGTCTTGTGAGGAAATATTACGACTGTCAATCCATATAAATTTTTTGCCCATGAAATTAAGAACTACTCTGATAAGGCTGGTCTTTCCTGTGCGCCTAAGTCCATAGACGGCTATTAGAGGAGTCATCTTATCCTCTATTGCCCTTTTGAGCTCTTCTTGGATTACCTCAAAATTGAAAAAGTCAGCCCTATCATCTTTGACTTGTGGATTAAAATACATATTTCCCCTCTTGTCTTGAGCTTTAACTATATAGTGTAAGTTACTTACACTATAGGTTAGTAACCGTCAAATATTTTGTTTTATCACGGTCACCATCATAGTTGGGCGAAACGGATAGAATTGCATGCAACCAGCCAATAGAATTTACACGTTTTTATGATGCAATGCGTTGCATTTATTGGGGATTTTACATCCTTCCCTATTAGAAGGGGATGCGTTAGAATATGGGTTATGAATCGGGAAGGAAATTTTTACGGATTACATCGCGTGATGGACGAGCGGCCTTGTTTGCCCCAAGTGGCCAAGTGTCTGGACCCCCGGTTGCCTATTTATAGCAATGAAATTCTCATTCAAGTTGAGAAAATTAACGTTGATTCGGCTTCTTTTCGCCAGATGAAAGAGCTGTGTGGTGAAGATCCTCATAAACTTAAAGAGCATATCCTTACCTTAGTAAAATATAAGGGTAAGTTGCATAACCCTGTAACCGAATCGGGTGGAATGTTGGCAGGAAAGGTTTTGGAAGTGGGGGCTGGGTATCGCGGGCCTCTGCAACTTAGCAAGGGTGATTTTATTGCCACGTTGGTTTCACTAACCTTGACTCCTTTGGTGTTAGAAAATATTCATTCGATCAATTTGCATACTGGCCAATTGCAAGTTCAGGGTTACGCTATTTTATTTGAATCTGGCATCGCGGCTAAAATCCCAGAGGATTTTTCAGCAAACTTGGCCGTGGCCCTCTTTGATGTGTGTGGGGCCCCTCAGTTGGTGCATCGTCATGTGCAAGCCCAAGATAAAGTTTTGGTGATGGGTGCTGGGAAATCGGGTTTGCTCTCAGCCTTTGCCGCCTTGGATAAAGTTGGCAAATCTGCTTCGGTGGTGTTGGCCGATGCCTCTTCTCGTCAGGTGCAGGTAGCGCGTGATTTAGGATTTGGCGCGGTTGAAGCTTTAGCTGATCAGCCCGTTGATTTTTTGACGCGATTACCCACGAGGGGCGGTTTTAATGTGGTCGTGAATACGACGAATAAAAGCGATACCGAGATGGCTGCTATTTTGGCTTGTAAACCTCGGGGCAAGGTTTTGTTTTTTAATATGGCCACCCAATTTGGCCGAGCGGTGTTGGGGGCCGAAGGGGTGGGTGCGGATGTCGATTTGTTGATGGGCAATGGTTATTCTCAAGGTCATGCCGAGTATGTTTTGGATTTGGTGCGTAGAAATAAGGAGCTACGCAAATATTTTGAAGGAATTTATGCTGGGGAGGAGAAGAGGTCATGAAGCTTCCGTACGTAGACAATAGTAATCCACTTTATTATCAAAAATTTCCTCTGTGGAAGGATGTGCTACGATCGCATTGGGATGATTGGAAGTGGCAGCTAAAGAATTCGGTAACCACCGTTGAGCAGTTAGAAAAAATTTTTCCTTTGAGTGAAGCCGAAAAAAAACAAATGCAGTCTACCTTTGCAAAATATAAATTTGCATCGGCCCCTTATTACTTATCGTTGATCAATCCCGATGATCCGCATTGCCCATTCCTCATGCAGGCCATTCCGACCGTGCAAGAACTTGAAGTGCAAGAAGGGGAATTTAGCGATCCTTTGAGTGAAGATGCCGACATGCCTGTGCCCAATGTGGTGCATCGTTACCCCGATCGAGTGCTTATTACCATCACCAGTATTTGTTCGATGTATTGCCGTTTTTGTACCCGGCGACGTTTTGTGATGGATAAAGAAGGGCATAAGGCCAAAAACGAAGTCGATATGATTGTCGATTATATCAGCCAACATAAAGAGATTCGCGATTGTATTATTTCAGGAGGCGATGCCTTGATGATGGGTGAAACCATGCTCGAAGAGATTTTGGCCAGGCTACGTGCCATTCCCCATGTCGAGATTTTACGCATTGCGAGCAAGATCCCCTGTGTATTCCCCATGCGCATTACCGAGAGTTTGGTGAAGATGTTGAAAAAATACCAACCCTTGTATTTTATGACGCACTTTAATCATCCTTATGAGATTACCCCCGAGGCGGCTGCGGCTTGTGCTCGTATTGTAGATCACGGTATTCCCATGATGAATCAAACGGTGTTATTGCGAGGGATTAATAGCGACCCTGTTATTATGAAAAAACTTATGACCGAATTGTTAAAGGCAAGGGTGAAACCTTATTATATTTACCAATGTGATTTGTCGGAGGGGATCAGCCATTTTCGTACCCCGATTGAAATGGGAATTGAGATTATTGAGAGTTTGCGTGGCCACACCAGTGGTTTGGCGGTACCCGAATTTGTGGTTGACGTTCCTGGTGGAGGCGGTAAGGTGCCGATAATGCCACAGTATTTGATTAGCCAATCTGATAAAAAAGTGGTAGTTCGAAATTACGAGGGATACATTACAAGTTATCCCCAGCCCGAGTTGACCGATTGTACCTGCTCAACCACAGAGGCTGTTCGTAAAACCATGGAGCCTATCAAAGAAGTAGGACTAGCAAGAATTCTCCATAACGATAGTGTTTCGATTCATCCAAAAGAGGTGCGCGGGAGATAAAGTTTAATTATGTCAAAATTGAATCTTGATCGTGATAAGATTGATCTTTGTAGAAAATTAGCCAAAGAAATCGTAAGCCCCATCCAAAAATTAATAACCGAGCATTCCACCTTCAGTGTGGAGCGGACTGTATTGCGCCTGTTGGGTGTAGACGCTGCTATGGAAGGGGCAAAAGCTACTGCGACTGAAGCCCAGCAAGGGCGCTACCCTTTGGTGAATGGGGTTATTGAAAAAATTGGGCCTGAGCGCTTGGCGCGCGGTGCTGCCTATTGGTTGGGTCGGGCGATGGTGGCCAATCCTCGCAGCACTCCTTTACAAGTTGCCCAAGGCATTGTGGAAGGAAAGATCGATTTAAATAAGTTGCCCGAAGCGGGTTTTGATCAAATCCATTCTTGTATTGAAGAAGTTGCCTTGTCTCGCCTCAATGCGATTAAAGAAAAACGTGCGACTCAAGAAAAACTTTCCAGAAAATTACGGCTCAAAAAACCACTCCTCTACGTTATTGTGGCCACGGGCAATATTTACGAAGATGTAGTGCAAGCTAAGTCAGCCGCCAAGATGGGCGCTGATATTATTGCCGTGATTCGTTCAACTGCGCAAAGTTTACTCGATTATGTTCCCACCGGGGCTACTACCGAAGGTTTTGGTGGTACTTATGCCACCCAAGAAAATTTTAAAATCATGCGCAAAGCCCTCGATGAAGTGGGGCAAGAGTTGGGCCGCTACATTGGGCTAACTAATTACTCCAGCGGGCTTTGTATGCCCGAAATTGCGGCTATGGCGGCCATGGAGGGTTTAGATTATTTGCTCAATGATGCCATGTATGGGATTTTATTTCGCGACATCAACATGAAAAGGACTTTAGTCGATCAACATTTTTCTAGGCTCATTTGTTCTTTTGCGGGCATTACCATTCAAACCGGTGAAGATAATTATCTTACCACGGCAGAATCCCACAAATTTTGGCATCAAGTTTTAACCAGCCATTTTATTAACGAAGAATTTGCTAAACAGGCTCATTTAACCGAAGATAAAATTGCCTTGGGGCACGCCTTTGAAATGGATCCGTTCATTGAAGATTCCATTTTATTTGAAATTGGGCAGGCTCAATTAGTGCGGGAAATTTTCCACCGTTCACCCATCAAATATATGCCGCCTACTAAACATAAACAAGGCGATATCTTTTTTAGCCAACTTTATGATGGGATTTTTAACTTGACCGGTGTGCTTACCAACCAAAGTATCATTTTGTTAGGCATGCCCACTGAGGCAATTCATAACCCCTTTATGCAAGATCGGTTTATCAGTTTAAAAAATGCCAGTTATATTTTTAATGGGGCCAAGAATTTAGGTAGCGAAATTAATTTTCAAGCCAATGGTAAAATCGTGCGTCGCGCCCGACACGTGTTAGATGAAACCAGTCGGTTGTTACGCAAGGTGAAGCTGCTGGGATTGATGGGTGCGATTGAACGGGGATTGTTTGCCAATATTTCTCGGGGTCGCAATAGTGGCAAAGGCCAAGAAGGTGTGTTTGAAAGGGAGTCGCGTTATTATAATCCGTTTTTTGAATTATTGAGCCCTCACGCCACGTTATCGCGGCGGCCCCGTTTTACTCCTTCGGAGCAGCGCTATGATAGGAATGCGCGTGGTAGGGGCGATGGAAGACGAGACGATCGCAGAAGAGATTATCGAAGAGAAGACCGAAGAGAAAATCAGGGCGACAACAGGCGAAGGGGTGGTGGAAATCGAGAGCAATTGTCAAGGCGGCCTTTACAAGAACCACCTAAACCTGCAGTAGAGGCGCAAAGCTCTCCTGAGCAAGAAAAGGCTAAGAAGCGTAACTTTCAACCGGTGGTTTATCGCCCGCCTCGACAAAGTGCCCCTGAATCTGAAGAAAAACCACCTGAAGTATCCGAAGAATCTTCTTCGTTGGCACCCACTGAGCCGATTATTGCTCCGCAAGAACCAACGGCCGAGGATTTTGCAACAAAGCGTAATCCCGAAGAAACCGTGCCTGATTTTTCGGAAGGCGACGGGGTTGAGGCTGAAGAAAAATAGGTGTGATGATGGAACGATTAAAATCTTGGCTGGGGTTATCGACTAAAAAACCACCCCTTACTACTTTAACTAAACCGAATTTAAGCCGGTTGAAGCCCTATGGCGATCATATCGATGATGGGGCCATGCAACTCAGCTTTACCTTGCCCGTCTCTTACAATGATAAGGCTCGTGAAGCCGCTCGGCTTTATGCAGAGAAAATGGGTTTAAAAGATGTGCACGTGGCTCATATGGAGGCGATGGAAACTCAATTTACTTTTTTTGTTGTTTATGGGTTTTCGAAACACACCCTTGATTTTTCAGCCATTCATGTGCCCAAACCCAAATATCAGATTCGTAGTTTGGGTGAAATTGATGAATTGATTGCCCAAGAGATTAAACGCAAAGTTGTGGTAGTGGGTGCAACCACGGGTTCCGATGCCCACACCGTGGGGCTCGATGCCATTATGAATATGAAGGGTTACAAGGGCGATTATGGTTTAGAGCGATATGAAGGCATTAAAGCCTATAATTTGCGTAGCCAAGTTGACAACCGAGAATTGGTGGCCAAGGCCGCGCAATTTCAAGCGGATGCTATTTTGGTATCTCAGCTCGTGACCCAACAAAATCAACATCTTAAAAATTTGAAAGAACTTGCGCAATTAGTTAAAAAAGAGCGTAATTTACGCCACCCCATCTTGGTGGCGGGGGGCCCGCGCATGGACCATGACGCGGCTAAAAAAGTTGGATTCGATGCAGGTTTTGGACCTGGCACCTTGCCCTCTGAGGTAGCAAGTTTTATTGTCGAAGAATTTTTAAAACGGCATAAGAAACATGGCTAAAGACAAGGTTGTTTATAAAGCGCGGATGAGCCAAGCCGATGCCCACTACGGTGGGGGCTTGGTCGATGGGGCGCGGATGATGCAACTCTTTGGAGAAGCAGCGACCGAGTTATTAATTCGTTTGGATGGCGACGAAGGGTTGTTTCGTGCCTATGAATCGGTAGATTTTTTAGCCCCGGTTTATGCCGGTGATTTTATCGAGGTTGAAGCAAGTCTGCTTAAGCAAGGTCATACTTCGCGAAAAATTGAATTTATGGCTTTTAAAATTATTGAAAGTTCGAAAGATCCAAAAAATCCAAGCCGTGCTAAAACCTTAAATAAACCCATTCTAGTAGCAAAGGCAGTCGGAACATGTGTGGTGAAAAAATAACATTAAAAGCCAAGCGGACAAGCCATTTTGAAGGCTGGTGCCTCTCGCGGCGACCTTCATGGCACCAGCGGGCATGGAAGCCTTCCGCGTTCCCGCCTACGGCGGGCCGCGGCTTTCCATGCCCGCTGATGCTCATGAAGGGCCCGCCGCTTCGGCAAGGCCATCAAAATAGCTTGTCCGCTTGGCTTTTAATGACAATACTTTTCTTGCTTACCTTTTTTGGGAATAAGCACAGTTGGGCGGAGGTGAGGACTTCTTTAAAATTGGGCGAAGAGATTGTTGCCGATTCCAATTTTAAAAAATTACCTAAAATAGCCGAAGAATTTAATCGTTGCCTCAAGAAAGAAACTGACACTACGCAGTGCAGCGGCTTTATTGCAAAAAATGATGACATTATTTCGGGAATAGAAGCCGTTCATCAAATTCTTCCAGAATTTGCCAAGCTCACTCGCGATTACAAACCATTTAAATGGGAAACAACTAAAGGTAAGTCATCAGGGGCGCCTGAGCAACCTTTGTATATTTTGGCAGGTTCAGGGCAAGACAAACAGGGTAACGCTGGTTATGTTTTTTATCGCTTTGTTCAACAGAACGATGAATTGAAAATCTACGGGATTTATTTTAGTACCACACCTCCAGCAATAGAAATCCCCGTGGGGCCAAAATCAGCAACCCCGCCGGTGGGGTTTTCCCAAGTGAATGGCATTATTAAAACCGATCCCAATTTTGCAAAATTGTCGGCTTTTGCCGAAAGTGTGAATCAATGTTTGAAAAAAGAAATGCCTACAGCTTGCGAACGGTTTTTGGCGAAAGACGATGAACTCATTCTTGAAATGGAGCCCGTGCGAGGTATTTTGCCTCAATTGCCCACTATCGTACGTTCATTTGGAGATATCCAGTGGGAGCAGCCGCGCGGTGCTGTTACTAAATACCCTAATCGCAATCTTTATGTGATCGTCGGTTCTACGCAGATGAAAAATGGCAAAAAGATGTACGTGCGTTACCGCATGGTCAATCAAAGTGAATTAAAACTTTACGGGATTTATTTTAGCCCCGACCCGCTAGCCAACGACATCCCAATCTTTGACCGTCAGTCTGGCAAACAAACCGAAGTTTATTAAGGTGACCACCATAGACCTTTAAGATAATTTCAAACCCTCAGTGGAAATTGTAAAAAAGTCTTTATCAAGGGTCAAGAGCGGAACCTTGTTTTCGAGCGCAGTTGCTGCAATGATAGCATCTCCTGAGCCTAAGTGAGGGTATTTGGCAAGAAGATGGGCCGCTAATTGGTAGGCCTTCAAGTTGGTTTCTAAAAAGGGGAAGGACCGAAGGGCTTTTTCATGTTCTCTGCGTTCGGTTTCTTTGCGAAAGCCACCAATAAACTCAACCCAGACTTGACCACAAAAAGCAGCCCTATTTTCGGAAATAAGAACCCACATTTTCTGCCCTAACTTGTCATTTTCTTTTCGGAAGAGACTAATCCAAACGCTGGTATCAACTAAGACCATTTATTTTTCCTACGCTGTTTTTTTATTGAACGAAAAGAATGAGAGGGGGGAGTGGTGAAAAGTTTTTTTAGGTAGGCAAGCCTTTCCTTTAAGGCTACATAATCTCGTAGCGAGGTCACAATGGCATCACTATAGCCAGCCCGGCCGGTTAGTTTTTGGGTCTTTTTTAGCAGGTCTTCTTGAATAGAGATAGTAGTACGCATTTATGCATCTTTTACCATTTTGTGATGCTAAAATCAATAAAAAATGCATAATGTGGGTAATGCCTCAGTTTTGGGTGGAGAGGGCTTAGATTGTTGAGGAAGCCATTGCTTGAAGCGGCGGGGCCCCCATGAGGGTCGCCGCGGAAAGCACGGCTGACGAAACAATCTAAGCCCTCTCCACCCAAAACTGAGGCATTACTAATGTGGAGGGTAAGCGCTTACAAAAATTATTTCAGTGCAACTAAAGCCTTTTCAATGCGGTCCATGCCTTTTTCAATGTTGGCCATACTGGTAGCGTAAGAGAGGCGGATGTAACCAGGGGCGCCAAAGCCCATGCCATCAACCACGGCAACGAGGCCTTTTTCTAAAAGGTAGGCACACAAGTCTTGATCGGTGGTCATTTTTTTACCTTCAAAGCTTTTCCCCAAATAAGCTGAGATGTTGGGGAACACATAAAAGGCGCCTTCGGGTTTTAGGCAAGTCACGCCAGGGATTTTATTAAAGCGATCCACAATATAGTTGCGGCGCTTTTTGAATTCGGTCTTCCATTCTTCTAAAAAAGCTTGGGTGCCATTGTAGGCCTCGACACAAGCCCATTGGGTAATGGAATTAATGTTGGTGGTTACTTGACCTTGCAATTTGGTAGCCGCCGAAATGATTTCTTTAGGGCCTGCCACAAACCCCATGCGCCAGCCAGTCATCGCATAAACTTTGCTAGCACCATTCACGAGAAGAGTGAGATTTTTCATTTCAGGGCTTATCGAAGCAATCGAAACATGTTGAAAACCATCATAAACTAATTTTTCATAGATTTCGTCGGAAATGCATAAGATTTTATGTTTAATTAAAACTTGGGCGAGTCCCGCCAATTCTTGCTGAGCATAGGCTGAACCGGTGGGGTTAGAAGGGGAGTTCAATACAAAGGCAACTGTTTTGGGAGTGATGGCTTTTTCAAGTTCTTGCGGGGTGATTTTAAAACCGTTTTTTTCATTCGTGGAAACAACCACCGGAGTGGCGTCGTTGAGCAGCACTTGATCGGGATAACTTACCCAATACGGTGCAGGGATAATAACTTCGTCGCCGGCTTCTAATAAAACTTGGGCAAGATTGTAGAGCGCATGTTTGCCCCCACAACTTACTAAAATTTCTTCACGGGCATATTGCAATTGGTTGTCGCGTTTTAGTTTTTGAATGATCGCGTCTTTTAGTTCGTTGATCCCACCCACGGGGGTGTATTTGGTTTTGCCTTTTTGTAATGCAGCAATAGCCGCTTGTTTAATATGTTCTGGAGTATCGAAATCGGGTTCGCCGGCACCAAAACCAATAACGTCAATGCCTTCAGCCTTCATGCTTTGTGCCTTCATGGTGATGGCGATAGTCGGAGAGGGTTTGATACGTTGTACACGTTTGGCAAGCTTCATAAGTGGATCCTTTTTATTTTTTAAGGAGCTTTTTTTCCACATTAGGAGGGACCATGTCGGTTAAAGAACCACCAAATTTAGCGATCTCTTTAATGATGGAGGAGCTAATATGGGAATAGCGGCTTTCGGTCATGATGAAAATCGTTTCAATTTCTGACCAAAGTTTTTTGTTGGCAAAAGACATTTGTAATTCGTATTCAAAATCGGCCACGGTGCGTACCCCCCGTAAAATAAGGCCAGTTTGTTGCTTTTTGGCATAATTCACCAACAGGCCTTCAAAACTGTCGACTTCTACATTGGGGTATTTCTTAAACAAATCCTTTAATAACTCGACTCTTGCTTCACAACTTAAAAGAGGGGCTTTGGAGGTGTTAATAGCAACAGCAATGGTGATTTTTTTAAAGATTTTTAAACCACGTTCAACAATATTAAGATGGCCTAAGGTAGGGGGGTCAAAGGAGCCAGGATAGATGGCATTGCTTAACATGGAATGGTTTCAAACTCCGAGAAATGAAATAATTGTTTGGCCGTACTGACGTTCATCTACTAACTTAAAACTTTCAGTCAAGTTTATTTTTTCTCGTGGGCTACGCTCAATGATGATTTGAGTCATGGGGTGGAAGATGGGGTGTCGTTGTAAGCAGGCAAGTGTTTTGTTAACCAGGCCCTTATCGTAGGGTGGGTCAATGAAAATTAAATCATAAGTTTTTTTCATTTTGTGACACATACGAATGGCGGTACATACTTCTTTTTTTAATAGATAGGCCAGGTGAGAAAAGTTGAGGCGCTTGAGATTTTCTTTTAATAAGGCAATGGCCTGAAACCCACTGTCGACAAAGGTTGCGGCTTTGGCCCCCCGGGACAAGGCCTCCATGCCCACCGACCCACTACCCGCATAAAGATCTAAAACAAAATTTCCTTCTACGGAAGGCAAAATGTTAAAGATCGCTTGGCGAACCGAAGCCCGAGCTGGGCGAATCAAGGGGCTCTTGGGCGCTTTGAGCAGGCGCCCCTTAGCAGAGCCCCCCACAATTTTTAAACTCATATATTGAAGTTAGGATAATCGGCCACCATGCCCATAGCCAAGAGCACGCCATAAATAATGGTGATAACACAACTCAAGATCGTAGCAATAAGGCCCATAATATAACCAGCCTTGGCCATGCCTTGACTTGACTGTGGGGCAAGCCCTTGTTCAATGTCTTTGAGCGCCATGCGTCCCACGATGATCGCTGGGATACCTAATAAAAAAGTACAACAGACCAAAGACAAGATACCTAAAACTAAAGCAATAACGGCTTTAGTGTTGTTTTGTTCAGGGGTAGTGGCAGAGGGTTGATTGAGTGGGCTAGTAGGTACATTAGACGGTGGTGGGGGAGGAATTTCCATTTTTTATTCTCCTTTTTAAATTTGGAAAAAGCTAAACTAAAAAATTCTAAACAAGGTGTAACCCGTACTTTAAAGTGCGATAAACGAAAACCGATAAATAACCACCTAAAAAAAAATACAGGAAAGCCCCCGAGGGTTTTTTTAAAAGTAATTCTTCAAAGCGTCGGCCTAGCAGCATCCAAAAGGCCACGATGGCATAGGCCAAAAAAACGATGGGGCCCATCGGGTTGGCTAAAAATGCCTGTTTTAAATGGCCGTGCATGATCCAGGTGAAGCTGGTGGTCATGCCACAACTGGGGCAAGGGATGTGAGTGAAATGATAAAATAAACAAGGTGGTAGACCCAATTGGCGGTGGGTGCCCAAGCCTTCTGGGGCTGGGGTAAGCAGGCTTGCTAAAAAAAGCACGGTGATAAATGAAAAGGGAACCGCAAATTTTCCTATTTTAAGGGGGCTAAGTTTCATTAACCTAGCATTCTAAATCAATTATCAAAGGTAGCAACTGAAATTTACCCAAAAGATGTGGTAGTTGACACACCCTAAGTTGTCGGGCTAAGTAGTCATCGCTGAAGGAGTTTACATGAAACATTTTAGAAGATTTTTATTAAAGGGTTTTTGGGTGCTTGTGTTGCTAAGCTTTGGCTTGCAAGTTGAAGCTAAAGTTATTTACCAACAGGGTAATAATGCGGCCAATTATGTGAAATTGATTAAAATGAAAGAAAAGGTGGCCGAAGATCGAGTATCGACGCATCCGGCAACGGTTAGCATTGAACAAATGGAGGCTTTTCTAGCCAGCCTTCGCTATAACAAGGCCATGTTGTTTCGTGAAGAAATGAAAGATAGGCGCATATTTAATGATGAAGAAGTTAAAAAGTTTGCGCCTTATTTGGTGGAGGCCCTGGCAGAAGCAGATCCTTTTGAGCAAGTTGCTTTTTCGGTTGTCACCAAACGGCCTTATTTTATCATCCGTAACGATGCCGTGAACCAAGGTTTGATGTGGGTTCATAAAAACGAGCTGCATGTTAAGTTTACCAAGTTGGCGGCAAGACTAACTGGGGATTATAAAATGCGTGGATCGGGTGACCGGATTGTACAGCAAGCTAGGGGCGTTCGGGTGTCACTCGATACCATTCAAGGGCAAAAGCTTTCTTTTGAAGATGGTTCTGAAATTATCATTGATATGAATGCAGATTGGCCAACTATTTTGGCACAAGTGCAGACCCAAGATGACGCTGAGAAGAAAACAAAAACGAGTCTCAAGATTTTTCAAAAGAACAAAGATAAGGTTGCACAAGTTGACACAACGAATCCTGTGATTACCAGCCCGAGCGCCGGTGGTTCGGTGGAGGCAAGGCTTAAAACTTTAAAAGAACTTAAAGATAAAGGTTTGATTTCTCCTCAAGATTACGAGTTGAAGAAGAAGGAAATATTGAAGAATTTATAAAAATAAAGTTGAAGATTGCCACCCCGGGTCAAGCCCGAGGCAGGCTTAAGGCTCGCAATGAATGGATGCCGGATCCCCGGATCAGGTCCGGGGCAGGCTCGTCCGGCATGACGTCATCCCGGACCCCGATCCGGGATCCATATATGACATTTTTAAGGGATTTCTAAGATTTTGGGGCAAGCGCCTAGTGCCTCTTTGCCATTTTTTTTCACATACACAATGTCTTCAATGCGCACGCCGCCAATACCATGATAATAAAGCCCTGGCTCAATGGTGACCACTTCGCCTGCTCTTAAAATATGAGACTTTTGTGAAACTCGAGGTGGCTCGTGAATATCGAGCCCGATGCCATGGCCAGTGCTGTGAAAGAAACCTTGTATGCGACCCTTGAAATTTCCAGTCTTAAATCCTTGGGCTTCAAAATTTTGCATAATACCATCGTGAATCTTTTTGCCATCTATGCCTGCTTTTACCTGGGTGATCGCTTTTTCTTGGGCATCGCGAACGGTATGCCATTGCTTTTTTAATTTTTCAGAAGCGTGGCCCTTAACTACGGTGCGGGTCATGTCGCCATGGTACCGGGTCTGAATGTGCCGAGGAAACACATCAAAAATAATGGGCAGGTTAGGATAGATGGGGCCAGAACCACGACAATGCGGGCCAACCCCCTGGTTGCCGCAAGCCACAATAGTATTTTGGGCCAGGCAACCGTTTTTTAATAAATAGATTTGAATAACATCTTTGAGCCGTTCGCTGGTTAAGGGCTTCCCTTGGTAATAAATGCGATTGCCCTTAATTTTGCTAGTGCGCAAAACTTTATAGGCTTCTTGAATGGCCAATCCCGTTAGGGTTTGGGCGCGAGCAATCGATTTTTTTTCAAAATCAGTTTTAATCATCCTGCTTTCATAAAAGGGGTCAGGCCCAAATTCGATTTTGAAACCACGCTTTTTTAAAGCAAAAGCTAAGGCGGCAGGAAATGTTTGGGGCAGCAGGAGCTTTCGAATGCGTAATTTTTTAAGGTAAAGGGCAATGAGTTCTACCAACTTAGGTTTTTGCCGATTTGATTTTGAAAATTGTTTTTCTAAAGCAGAAAGTGAAATGACTTTGTCGACTAAGGCTTCTTTTTTGCCACGGTCTAATTCAAGATCGCTTAAAAACAGCGTCTTTTTTCTGTGATGTTCTAAATAAAAGACAGGGTCTGGCACTAAAAATTGTGCGGCATAATATAAATTGCTGTCGGATTCGCTATCGGCGTAAATCAAACGCGTGGGGGAATTTTTTTTACTCATAAAGGCAAATGTATTCTCCCTCTTCTAAATCGACATATACATTTTTAATTTGGGTGTATTCTTCTAAGCAATAACGGCTTAGGTCTTTGCCATAGCCGCTTTGTTTGTAACCACCGTGGGGTGCCAAGGGAGAAAGCGTTAGATATTGATTAATCCACACTTGGCCAGCTTTAATCTTTTTGGCCATACGTAAGCCCCGTTTGATGTTTTGGGTCCATACGGCACTTGCTAAACCATAAGGTGTGTCGTTGGCGATTTGCACGGCTTCTTCTTCATTGGAAAATTTTAACACGCTTAACACCGGGCCGAAAATTTCTTCTTGGCAAAGCTTGCTTTGATTGTCGGGGACTTCAATGATCGTAGGATTGATGTAAAACCCTTGAGGATGAGGTAAAGGTTTGGGTTGGTCACCACCGCATAAAATTTTGTATTTTTGAGCTTTGGCCCATTGAATATATTCCATAATTTTTTCAAACTGAACGCGGTTTGCAATGGCGCCCATGCGGGCCTCCCAATCAAGCGGGTGGCCCACTTTTATCTTTTTAGCCCGGGTCACAAGTTTTTCTAAAAATTTGTCATAAATGGCTTCGTGTAAAAGAAGCCTCGTGCCGGCAATGCAGCATTCACCAGCATTAAAGAAGATGGCATTGAGGCTACCGCTGACGGCGTCATCAATAGAGGCGTCATCAAAAACAATGTTGGGGCTTTTGCCACCTAATTCCAAAGTAACTTTTTTTAACGTGTCACTGGCAGCTTTCTGAACCATTTTGCCAATTTTGGTTGAACCGGTAAAAGAAACTTTAGCAATATTAGGGTGGCTAGCAATGGCATTGCCCACCCTTGAACCACTCCCGGTGACAACATTAACCACACCCGCGGGTAGGTGAACTTCGTCAAAGATTTTAGTGAGCTCAAGGGTAGAAAGCGAAGTGAGTTCAGCGGGCTTGTAAACTACAGTATTACCGGCAGCCAGGGCGGGGGCTATTTTCCAGGCTGCAAAGATGATGGGAAAATTCCAAGCGGAAATGCTACCGCAAACCCCCAACGGTTCACGTAAGGTAAAATCTAGAACATTGGCGGGCACAGGTAACACGGTGCCAGTGATGCTCGTGCTTAAGTCAGCAAAGTATTCAAAGGTGTCAGCGGCTTGATGAACATCGATGAGGCTAGACTCTGTAATGGTTTTGCCACTGTCGAGGCTTTCAATTTCAGCAAACTTATCAATTTGGTCGCGCAATTTTTGCCCAATCTCGCGTAATAACCTGCCACGATTAACTGAATTTTTAACATCCGACCATTCGGGATTATCAAAGGCCGCCTTTGCTGCTGCTACGGCTAGATCAACGTCTTTTTCATTGCCATGGGGGAAGGTGCCAATAACTTCATTATCCCCTGGGCAGCGGCTTTCAGCGCGCTCTTTAGAAGCCGATTCGACAAATTCACCATTAATATACATTTGATAGTTTCGAATTTTTTGATTCATAAATAGACTCTTTGTTAAAAGACATGCCCCCTAGCAGCAGGGTCTTAAAAATCATGTGAAAAGTCAATAAGTTTAGTGGTGGGATGGTAATCCCTCAGTTTTGGGTGGAGAGTGCTTAGATTGTTTCGTCAGCCGTGCTTTTCGCGGCGACCCTAATGGGATTAGCAGGCACGGAAGCCTTCCGCGTTCCCGCCAAGCCGGGCCGCGGTTTTCCATGCCTGCTAATCCTCATTGGGGGCCCCGCCGCTTCAAGCAATGGCTTCCTCAACAATCTAAGCACTCTCCACCCAAAACTGAGGGATTACGTGTGATGGATTTTTTAAAAAAATTTGGTATAAAATAGGTTGATTTTTAATACTAATTATTATACTAAATAAGTATGCAGGCTACTACTATTAAGCTAGAAGGGCCGATACTATCGGAAATAAAAAAAATCTTACCCAAAGATAAATCTTTAACCTCTTATGTCAGAGGTGTTCTCGAGCAAGAGCTGCGTCGGCAAAAAATGTTGGAATCGGCTAATGATTACTTAAAATTTTTAGCCGATAATCCTGAAGAACAAACCTGGCTAGAAGAGTGGCAGGATTTAGATTTAGCTAAAGCTCCCCAACTTTTTAAAAGGAAAAAGTGATGGAGAGGGGGAGTGTTTATTGGGTTAATCTTGAACCATCCAATCCGCCTGAACTTGGTAAAGTGAGGCCTGCTATTGTTGTGTCGAATGCCACCCATAACTTGGCGCTACCAAGTGTAGTGGTTATTCCACTTTCTTCAAAAAAGCCTCAAATCTGGCCGCTGCGAGTTTCTGTTCGCCTATCCAATCTTAAAGAATCCTTCGCTATTATTCCCGGGATTCGGCAAGTTAGTAAAATACGTCTACAAAATTTAATCGGCTATTTATCAAAAGGTGATTTAAAGGCAGTGGATGATGCTTTGCAGACCTACCTTCGTGATTGAAAGAATTCGTTGACCATTGCTCCTTAGATTAGGTAGCCGTGGTTTCATCTTATGGCTACTCTTATTGATGGTAAAATCTTAGCGCAAAAATTTCACGAACAAATTAAAGAGCAAGTGCTGGCTTTGAAAGCTAAGCATGGTATTGAGCCGGGGCTAGCGGTTATTTTGGTGGGGGATCATCCGGCAAGCCAAGTTTATGCGCGTAATAAAATTGCGGCTTGTGAAAAAGCGGGGATTAAAAGTTTTCATCATCGTTTTCCACTCGAAACCCCAGAAGAAGAATTGTTAACCCTGCTGCAATCTTTAAATCAGGACCCCACCGTGCATGGGATTTTAGTTCAATTGCCTCTGCCTGCCCATTTGAATACGGAAAAAATCTTAGATGCCATTGACCCGCGTAAAGATGTGGATGGTTTGCACCCTGTGAATTTAGGTTTTTTGATAGCCGGTAGGCAGGGGCCAGCGCCTTGCACGCCACTGGGTGTGATGAAAATGTTAGAAAGTATTGCTTATGATTTAACCGGCAAGCAGGCGGTGATTGTGGGGCGGAGTAATATTGTGGGCAAACCCATGGGGCTTTTGTTGCTGGCTAAAAATGCCACGGTCACCTTCTGCCATAGTAAAACCAAAGATTTGCCGGTGGTCATTGGGCAGGCTGATGTGGTGGTGGCAGCCATCGGCAAGCCAAAATTTATTTTGGGGGATTGGATTAAAAAAGGTGCGGTGGTGATTGATGTGGGGATTAATCGAGTTGAAAGCAACAAATTAGTAGGCGATGTAGATTTTGAAAGTTGCAAAAAGCGTGCAAGTTTTATTACTCCGGTGCCAGGTGGCGTGGGGCCTATGACGATTGCTATGCTTCTTCATAACACCTTACAGGCGGCGATGTCATTGCGAGGAACGTAAGTGACGAAGCGATCTTGATGGAGTGATTGCACCAATTGAGATTGCTTCGCCCTTTGGGCTCGCAATGACAGCTATACTATGAAACTAACCAAGACCCCGCTTTATGATTGGCATGTAAAGGCTGGCGCGAAAATGGCGGCCTTTGCGGGCTATGCGATGCCTATTTCTTATCAAGGCGTGCTTGAAGAGCACAAGGCGGTGCGGGAGCGCTGTGGCCTATTTGATGTTTCTCATATGGGGGAATTCTTTTTGCAAGGGCCCGATGCTGTAAAAATATTGCAGCATTTATTTTGTAATGATGTGCAATCGTTAAAAGCGGGGCGGGCGCAATATACTCTTTTGCTTAATGAACAAGGCGGGGTGGTGGATGATCTTATTTATTATAGGTTGGGAGAAGACCGGTTTTTAATTTGTGTCAATGCCTCTAACGTTGAAAAAGATTTTCAATGGATGCAGCAACATTTTCCCAAGCAGAGCCAAGCTAGCTTTAAAAACGAAAGCGAAGCTTGGGCACTCTTAGCTTTGCAAGGGCCTAAGAGTGTAGAGGTTTTAAAAAAGTTAGGATCTGACTTTAATGATTTAGCAAAATCAACCGTGGCTGAAGTAAAATTAGGTGCGATCGATTGTATTTTAGCGTGCACGGGTTATACCGGTGAGAAGGGTTGTGAGATTTTTGTCAAAAATTCTAGCGCTCTTACGTTATGGCAACAATTGTTAGAGGCTGGGCGTGAATTTGGGATTGTGCCCATTGGCTTGGGGGCGCGCGATACCTTGCGCCTAGAAATGGCTTATCCACTTTATGGCCATGAGTTGAATGATCACACCACTCCCTGGGAGGCGGGCCTTGCTTGGGTGGTCAAACTCAACAAAGAAGAATTTATTGGCAAACCAGCACTGTTAGACGCAAAAGCTAAAGGGTTAAAAAAACTATTAAAAGGTTTCGTAATGATTGAGCCGGGGATCGCAAGAGAAGGTTATCGCATTTTCCTTAACAAGCAAGATTGTGGTGTGGTGACCAGTGGAACATGGTCACCTAGTTTAGAGCAAGCGGTTTTTTTGGCCTATGTAGAAAATCCTTCATTACAAGTCAGCACCGAAGTATTCGTTGACATTCGGGGAAAAATGAAGAAAGCAAAGTGTGTTTCGTTACCCTTTATTTAAGGAGGAAAAATCAAGTGAGTTATCCAGAAGAATTGTTTTACACCCAAGAACATGAGTGGCTAGGTCTTAATGGAGATATTGCAACTTTAGGGATTACTCATTATGCGCAAGAACAATTGGGAGACATTGTCTTTGTTGAATTGCCTGCGGTGGGGGCTAAGTTTCAAGCCGGCGACTCCCTTGGAGTGGTTGAGTCGACGAAATCGGTGAGTGATATTTTTATTCCTATTGCTGGGACGGTGATTGAAGTGAATGATCCTGTGGTTGAAGAACCCAGTCTCGTTAATGAAGATGCTTATGGAGAAGGATGGTTGGTAAAAATTAAAATGGATAATCCCAAAAGTGCCAGTAAATTAATGACTAGCGAACAATACCAAGCCTTTTTGGAAGAACGATCTTAACCATTATTATGGATCCCCCGATCTTTGTCGGGGGATGACATGGCATTCCTTTTAAAACTATGCGTTACATCCCCCATACTGAGCAAGACATCCGTGAGATGTGCGAGCGAATCGGCATTAAAAATCCCGACGAACTTTTTGCGGTGATCCCGGCTAACCTGAAATTAGCCAAGCCGCTTCATTTGCCGGCGCCGCTGCCCGAAGCCAAGCTGGTTAGCTATCTCAAAAAATTAAGCCGAACCAATGAAACCGTGGATAGTTTTGATTCTTTTCTAGGGGCAGGCGCCTATCATCACTATGTCCCTGTGGTTATCTCTGCTTTAACAAGTCGAGGAGAATTTTTAACCGCTTACACGCCTTATCAGCCCGAACTTTCCCAGGGAACCTTGCAGGCTTTATTTGAATTTCAAACCATGATTGCTTCGCTATTGGGCATGGAAGTTGCTAATGCCAGCCAATATGATGGGGCAAGCAGCTTGGCGGAGGCCTTGTTGATGGCCCTGCGGGTTCGTAAACGCAAAAAAATTATTATCAGCGAAGGCATTCATCCAGAATATTTGCAGGTTGTAAAAACCTACTTGGGCAACATGGATGTAGAGTGGGTGAAGTTACCTATTAATGAACAGGGAAGAGTCGATCGATATCAGCTGGAAAAATTAATTGATGATCACACAGCAGCCGTCTGTGTTCAAAGCCCCAATTTTTTTGGTGTGATTGAAGATCAACCGGCTTTGATTGAGATAGCTCATCGCAAGCTTGCCCTTTATATTTCTTGTTTTACCGAAAGCTTGGCCTTTGGGTTGTTGCAGCCGGCAGGTCTCATGGGGGCCGATATCGTTTGTGGAGAGGGGATGAGTTTGGGTAATTATTTAAATTTAGGTGGGCCGCATTTAGGTTTATTTACGACCAGGCAAGAATTTGTGCGACAAATGCCAGGGCGGCTGGTGGGTGAAACAGTAGACACGCAAGGTAAGCGGGGTTTTGTTTTGACCCTCTCAACGCGTGAACAACATATTCGTCGACAAAAGGCCACCAGCAATATTTGCACCAATCAGGGGTTATGCGCCCTAGCCGCCACTATTTATCTAGCTTTGCTGGGGCCAGGTGGAATTAAAAAAGTCGCTGAAATGAATTATCAGCATGCTCATTATCTTTATCAAGGGTTAACGGCTCTTTCTGGCGTAAAGCCTAAATTTTCTGGGCCGGTTTTTAATGAGTTTGTACTCGAGTTGAACAAACCGGTAAGTGAATTTTTAGATTATTGTCAGCGGCAAGAAATTTTTGCTGGAGTTGACATGGCACCTTTGAATAATAAGTTGAAAAATTGCTTTTTAGTGTGTGCAACTGAGATGAATACCAAAGAGCAGATAGATCAATATATTGAAGTAGCTAAAGAATTTTTGGGTTAAGGAATTTAAATGGTATTTGAAGAGTCATTATTATTTGAAAAATCTTCGCCTGGGCGAGAAGGTTTTTCGCTCATTGAAGAAGATCTTCCACAAAAAATCCCATTGCATGGTTTAGAGTCGCAACTCATCCGTAACGAAAGCCCCTTATTACCCGAAGTCAGCGAACCCATGGTGGTGCGGCATTTCACGCGGCTTTCGCAGTGGAATTTTTCAATCGATACGGGTTTTTACCCCTTGGGTTCTTGCACCATGAAATACAATCCGCGGGTCAATGAAGAAGTGGCGAGGATGAGCGGTTTTTTGAAAATTCACCCTTATCAACCCTCGGAAACCCTGCAAGGGGCTCTGCAATTGATGTACGAGTTAGAACAATACTTAGCAGAGATTAGCGGCATGGATGCCGTGACCTTGCAACCCGCAGCGGGTGCGCAAGGGGAGTTTACGGGTTTAAAATTAATCCGAGCCTATCACCAGGCTAAAGGTAATCCTCGTAAAAAAGTTTTAATACCCGATACGGCCCATGGCACCAATCCGGCCAGTTCGAGTTTGTGTGGTTATGAAGTGGTTGAAATCAAAAGCAGCCGTAAAGGAATTTTGGCCGCGGAAGACGTCGCCCGTTTGATGAACGAAGAAGTCGCTGCGATTATGATTACCAACCCCAACACCTTAGGACTGTTTGAAGAAAATATAGGTGCTATTGCCGAAATAGTTCATAGCAAAGGGGGTTTTGTTTATTGTGATGGTGCCAATCAAAATGCGCTCGTGGGGCAGGCTAGGGTGGGGGATATGGGGGTGGATGTTTTGCATTTTAATTTACATAAAACTTTTACCACTCCCCATGGTGGGGGTGGGCCGGGTTCAGGCCCAGTAGCTGTAAAAAATGACCTGGCACCTTTTTTGCCGGTACCGAGAGTTGTTAAAAAAGGTAAGGTTTATACCGTTGAGTATCATGCCGGTGAGTCCATCGGCCGCGTCAAAAGTTTTTTTGGTAATTTTGGAATGTTGGTTCGAGCTTATACTTATATTCGAGAAATGGGTTTTGAAGGCTTAAAACTTTTGAGCCAAATGGCGGTGCTCAATGCCAACTACCTTCGCCAAGCCTTGCGCGAAGATTTTTTTCTCCCCTACGATAGTGTGTGTATGCACGAATGCGTATTTACCGATAAGTGGCAAAATGAACAAGGGGTGAAGACTTTGGATATTGCAAAACGTTTGATGGATTATGGGTTTCACCCTCCCACGGTTTATTTTCCTTTGGTGGTGGCTGGTAGCCTTATGGTCGAACCTACCGAAACAGAAAGTAAAGAAACCCTCGATTGTTTTATCGCGGCTATGAAGGCCATTGCGCAAGAGGCCAAAACTGCACCCGAGCAACTCACTTCAGCTCCAAAACTCACGGCCTTGCGTCGTTTAGACGAAGTCAAAGCTGTTCGAGAGCTTAAATTGGTGTGGAAACCCTCATCTTGACGCGCCGTGTCTTGACGAGACCTGTTGTTGTACATTACACATTCTTTGTTTCCTTTTAACCTTTAATGAATTTTCGAGGGAAGCTTGCCACCATCCGTTGAAGGTATTCCTTTAACTTTGCCGCAGTTTATCATTTCAACTTCAGCGGCTAAGGCCCGTGCCCTCGGCGACGTACCCGGGGTGCACATTGCCACGGCCACCGAGCAGGTACTAGCCGGTGATTTAGAAGCCGGCATTGGCGAACTAACCAAAGCTCAAGGTAACCCCGAAGCCGATCGCTTACGCAATCAATGGGAGCGCTTACGCCTAAACCGCCAAGGCCTCGTGGTCTTGGGAGTGGCTCAAGATATCGCTCGCGTGTTGGCCGGGGCTGAAACCTTCGACGCCGTTCCTCATCAACCCACTTGGCAAAAATTAGAACAAGCTATCTCGTCTGGTAAAAGCTTTTCACAAGCCTATTCAAATCTCTCTGATGAAGAAAAAACGCACATTGCTAAAAGCTTGGGTGGTCACGGTTTCTTAACCCAACTCTGTCAAATCGCTTCCGCCAGTCATCTAGAAATCTTAAGCCAACAACTTTTGGCTTTAGCTTCGAGCTATAACTTGAGCGAAGGCCACGAAGCCGGTGCCT